>JAKJDB010000499.1 GCA_022706175.1 Candidatus Zhuqueibacterota bacterium
AGAACGGGGATAGCCGGCTGAGCGTAGATCATGGTCGCGTTCATCAAAGCCGTGGACAGCCATAGAAGGATAATGAGGGGATAGAGAATGGTCTTTTTCATGCAAGTTTACATTAAGATGAAACCGGTCGATGTATGGCCTGCCGGCTTTGTTTGAATGCCTCGAGGCTTCCTGTTGTACGGATCGTTGGTAACGGGGTTTGTTGATTTTTTAAACCGGCGATCGTGGATGTGAGCGGGCCGGTCGAGTAAATATAGTAGAGTGAAAGAACAAAGTCAATTTAATATTGGGGATACGCCGTGTCCCTCATGACCGGGCAGCGGGCGGTCCACCGCTTTTTCAGTGTAGGAATCCTCTTGTGCGACGGCCTGTTGATTTTTGAATTGCATTTTCAGCCAATATTGGCTATACTTGAAATAGAATGTTTTTACTGAAAGGGAATCCCCATTCGAACCGTTCAAGCGATTCGCTATGTCACGCCGCTAAAGGAAGGCGGCTCTTTGCCGGCCATCATCGAGGCCGATGATGACGGCCTTTATGTGCTAAAATTCCGCGGCGCCGGCCAGGGACCCAAGGCATTGATCGCCGAACTGGTCGTCGGCGAAATGGCTCGCGCCTGCGGATTAGCGGTGCCGGAGATTGTTTTCGTTCAGCTGGACGCGGAGCTGGCGCGTACAGAGCCTGATCCGGAGATCCACGATCTCATAACCGCGAGCGCCGGGCTAAACCTGGCTCTCGACTATCTGCCCGGCTCGGTGATGTTTAATCCGGTGCTGCAAAATGTGGACGAAAGCCTCGCTTCTGCGGTGGTGTGGATGGAAGCTTACACCACCAACATCGATCGCACTGCGCGCAACACCAATCTGCTGCTCTGGCACAAGACGCTGTATCTCATCGACCACGGTGCGGCGCTTTATTTTCATCACTCCTGGCACAATCATTTGGAGCGATGCGCCGATCCGTTTCCTTTGATCAGGGATCATGTGCTGCTGCCCTGGGCGGGTCGGCTGCAAGAGACGGATGCAAGAATGAAAGAGGTGATCGTCCGGGAGCTGATCGAATCAACAGTGGCGCAGATTCCGCCCGAATGGCTGCTCCCGGACGCGAGATTTGCCGGCGCCGATGAGATGCGCAGAGCGTACCAAACCTATCTAACCAACAGGCTGGACCAATCACAGAGTTTTGTCGAGGAGGCGATGCGTGCGCGGTCCTTACTTGTATGATTATGCGATCCTGCGCCTGGTCCCGCGCGTGGAACGGGAAGAGTTTCTCAACGTGGGTGTCATTCTCTGCTGTCCGGGCAAGCGGTTTCTCGATGCACGCATTGTCGTCGATGTCGAGCGCTGGCGGGCGATGGATCCATCGTTGGATATAGAGGACTCAGCCGCGCAGCTGGCGAGCTATCCGCTGATCTGCGCCGGCGGCAAGTCAGCCGGACCGATTGGAAAACTGTCGCAGCGGGAGCGGTTCAACTGGCTGATCGCGCCGAAAAGCACCATCATTCAGACCTCGGCGGTGCACACGGGGTGGTGCTCAGATCCGGAGCTCATGCTCGACCACCTGCTCAAAAGCATGGTGCAAAGCGGCCAGGGATCAAAATCAACAGGTTGAAGCAGAGCTATCCGCCGCACGTTCAAAGCCGGCAAAGTGTGTTCTCCTTCTTTCAAGTCGGTGCTCCCACCCAAAGCCGTTCTTTTCAAAAGTTCTGTGAACCGTCGCCTTTCAGTACGAAAACGGCTGCAAAACAAACCAGCAGCAAGAACGTTTTACACCGTTCTATGGCGGTATGGGCGAAGCGAAAGCGATTGCGGCTATAAATGGCTACGCGGTTCCGATAGATGCGGAACCGCGCAGTGTAAAGCATCTTGACTTTTGGACCAGCGCTCCGTCGGTGCGTCGGGGACGAAAGATGAACCGCGATCCTTGGTTCACCACGGGATAGAGCAACATGCGATCTGCAGGTCGTCTCGTCCATCCAATAGGCAAAGTCGATTAGCGCTGATGGAATCCCAGCCGCTACTTTAAATACACCGCCGGACGGGTTTGTTGAAAGCCGGGGGTCTGCAATCTGATCAGATAGACGCCGCTGGCTGCCTGCCTGCCCGATGCATCGGTCCCATCCCAGGTGACCGTATGGCTGCCGGGCCCCACCTTTCCCTGAACCAATTGCTTGACCAGTCGACCCTGCAGATCATAAATGGCCAGAGAGGTGGGTTCCTCTTTCTGGACAGCGAACGGGATTACCGTTGCGCCGTTGAACGGGTTCGGATAATTGGCGTGCAGCGCGTAGGACTCGGGGACGGTCTCCTCTATGCGGTCGATCCCGATTCCGGAAGAAGCGCCTTTATCAAACGTGTGCAGATCGATGGTCTCTCCGTCCTTGTTGATGGCGCGCAGGGTCAGCGTCTTGCCGTCGGTCTGGATGTAGGTGAAGTGATGCTGTTTGATATAGACGTTGACATGCTCATAGTCATAGGCTTGATCGCCGCTCTCCAGCGGGGCGCCGCCGCCGCCGGTGATGATATAGTACACCCCGTTGAGAAATCCGCGCTCATAGTCGTGGGTGTGGCCATTGAACACCATATCCACGCCGTAGGTTTCAAACAACGGCACCAGATGGGTCCGCACATTGATTTCGCCGGGGTAGCCTTCCCATCCTTCGCTCCAGGGTGGTTGATGAAAGACGACAAAGGTCCACCGGGTTTCCTTGCGCATGGCGGAGCCGAGATCCTGAACCAGCCATTCGTACATCGGAGTGCCGGGGGCATAGTCCAGGTTGGTGTCCAAAGAGATGCAGTGGACCTGCCCATAGTTGAACGAGTAATAGCGCTCGGTGCTGTCCGGATTGTTGTGCGGCAGATTGAACGAGGCCAGGTAGGTTTGGGCATAATCGATAGAGTTGTCGTGGTTGCCGATGCAGGTAAAGATGGGCGTATGCTTTAAAATATCCTTGTAGGGCTGATAATAGACCAGCTCATACTCCTGGCCGCGGTTTTGATTGATATCGCCGGCATGGAGACCAAAGTCGTAATGCACTTTCTGAATCTGTTCGACGATCTGCCGCTGTTCAGGCGATGAGCCGAATCCCGCATAGGGGCTGGAATCACCAATCACGAAAAAATCCACTGTGCTGGTGCTGGTGGGTTTGGCGGTATGGAAATCGATGCATTCTGTGGTATCGCTGCCGGTGATGACGCGATAGAAATACTGCGTTTGCGGCTGCAGTCCCGTGAGGTTGACCAGGTGGTTTGTTTTCAATCCTTCCTGATGAACGACCTGTGTGCAGGCGGG
>JAKJDB010000016.1 GCA_022706175.1 Candidatus Zhuqueibacterota bacterium
ATAGCGCTGCAGCGGTAGAGGATCATAGTCCGGCGTCACCGCAGCCGGCGGAGCGGCGATGTTCAGCCGTCTCAGCAGAGCCGTTTCACCGGGCCCGGCCACCAGATCGTCCACCAGTCCGGCAAAGGGTTGCGCCACCCCGGCCGGCACATCCAGGAGGTGATCAGTCCGCCGCCGAGCATTACAGGAACGTTGGGGATCATCCTACGAAGCATGCCGATGAGGCTGAATGCGCACAGAGCCTGGCTGAGATAGTTCAGCGACAGGCCGATCAGGTCCGGGCCGTTCTGAGCAAGCCGGCGCTGCAGCTGCTCCTGGAAAAAAGAGTGGAAAGGGAGCTCTTCGGGATGTTCGGCCGCATGCAGCAGATCATCGCTGGCCACCGGCTGCAGCCGCTGGTGGAGAAAATCCGCCAGGCCGGCGGTGCAGGAGAACGGTTTGGCTGCGATGCGCATGAGATGGTTGAGGCGGTGGACCGCCAATTGATAGCGATCAAAGGAGGAATAGCCGTCCGGATGGCGGAGATAATCGAGGTCCTCCTGCATGCGGCTGCGGGCCTGGCGGGTGCGGGGCAGGTCTTGACCTGTCTGCGCTGAACTCTGCAGCAATGCCATCTGGCCTTCCCAATTGGCATCCCACAAATCGCAGTGAACGCCCTGATGTCGGACGCAGGCGGCCAACCTGGCGATGCCGACGGGCGGTTCGCACGCCTTGACCAGCGGTGGATATATCAGAAGGATGTTTTTCACAGATTTTTCTTTTCATCGCCCCCGGCCTGACCGACGATCTTTTCAGGACGGATTGCGGGCAGCGAAAAAGCGGTCCAGGGCGTCAAAGACCATATCCCTTTTGCCGATGATGGTCGTGCAGGTCGGCAGGGAGCGCATAAACCGCTTGCCATAGTTTTTGTTGACCACCCGGTTATCCAGAATGACGACCGAGCCGCGATCGGTTTTGTGGCGGATCAGGCGGCCGAACCCTTGTTTGAGTTTCAGCACGGCCAGCGGCACTGCGTAATCCATAAAGGCGTTGCCGCCGTTTTTCTCGATCGCCTCATAGCGCGCTTCGATGATCGGTTCGTTGGGCACTTTGAAAGGCAGACGGGTGATGATGACCAGCTCGAGCGCGTCGCCCATCACGTCGACGCCTTCCCAAAAGCTGTCGGTTCCGAAAAGTGCGGACGTTTTATCCTGGCGAAATTGGTTGAGCAGATCGTGGCGGTTCATCTGCCCCTGCTTGAGGGCGTTGATGCCGAGGAGATGCAGCGAGTCTTCCAGCTGCCGGTGGACGATGTTCATCAGCCCGTAGGAGGTGAACAGCACGAACGCGCGGCCCTGGGAGATGGCGAGGGCGCGGTAGATCAACTGCACCAGCTCTTTATTATAAGTGCCTTGGCCGGGTTCCGGAATATCCACCGGAATGCACAGCATCGCCTGCTTTTGATAATCAAAGGGAGACGGCAGCAGCAAGGGGATGCGGCGGTTCGGCTTGACGCTCTGCAGTCCGATGCGCTGTTCGAGAAAATCGAATTTGCCGTCCACGGTCAGCGTGGCGGAGGTCATGACCACCGTGCCGAAGGATTCGTACACCGCTTTCTGCATCATGGCACCGATATCCAACGGTGATTTGAGAAATCGCACGATGTGGCGCGTGCGAAACCCAGGTTTGATCTCGATCCAGCGGATATGGTCCTCGTCATATTGAAAGATCACATCCTCGATGATCTGACCGGCTGCGGTCAGCCGCAGCGCCTGGGCGCGGATTTCGATGATCAGCGAACTCCAGTCTTCGCCGGCCAAATCCTGGGCGTTATCCAGCTCTTTGACCAGAGCCAGCAGCTGGTCGCTATAGGCGTAAAGAGCTTGCAGGTGGTCGCGGATGAGGTTGCCCAGACCCTTGTCGCGCACATTTTCCGCCATCTCTGGAATCAGGCGGAGCTTGATCTCTTCGCTTTGAGCGTCCGGCGCCAGTGATTTGACCTGATCATAGATGTGATCCATCAGCTCCTGGGTGTCCTCGCTCAGGCTGATGACGCCGGGTACCAGGCGATCGGTGATGAGCCGGGTGATGGTTTCCCGCACTCCTTCGGTGCGCGCTCCGCGCAGGCGGCTGACCCGCGTGAGGGCGGAGTGCAGATAGCCTTTGAGCATCGCCTTCTGCTGCCGGTGCAACCGGCTGAACATGCGTTGCAGGCCGGCGCGGGTGATGCGGTCGCCGAAATAGCTGGTGGCCACGTCTTCGATGTGGTGCGCCTCATCGAAGATGATGCGTTCGTAGGGCGGCAGCACCGCGGCATCGCCGGCGTCGCCCAGTTCATGACGGATGGCCAGATCCGCGAAGAGCAGGTGATGGTTGACCACGAGAAGATTGGCGCGGCCGGCGTTGCGGCGCGCTTTGTTGACGAAACATTCGCGAAAATAGGCGCAGCGGCTGCGCAGGCAGGTGTCGCTCTCTGCGCCGATTTTATCCCACAGCGTATCGCTCGGCAGATAGCTCAGATCCGACTTGCTGCCTTCTTTGGAGGATTTGGCCCAGCTGATGAGGGCGTTCAGTTCCTCCCGTTCCTCCTCATCGGACAGATCCAATTCCGAATCCGCTTCGTACACTTTGCGCAGACAGGCATAGTTGCCGCGCCCTTTTACCAGCACGGCCGAGAACGGCTGCGGCATAACGGTCTGCAGGAACGGGATATCTTTTTTGACAAGTTGTTCCTGCAGGTTGATGGTGTTGGTGGAGACCACCACCCGTTCCTTGTTCTGCAGCGCCCACTGAATGGCGGGCGCGAGGTAGGCCAGGGTCTTGCCGGTGCCGGTGCCCGCCTCGATGGTGGCGATTTTATCTTCATTGAACGCCGTCACCACCGCCTGGGCCATATCGCCCTGCTGCGGCCGGTTCTCAAATCCGGGCAGGGTTTTTGCAATGGGACCGGCCGGCCCCAGCATCTCGGCCAGCTCACGGCCATCCAGCGCGATTTTTTCTCTTTTCTCAAACGGCTCGACGACCACATAGATGTCGGTGACCGCATTGTTGACGATGTAAAAGGCAACGCGAAAAGCGTCCAACCGGCCGGCGATGGACAGGTCCGCTTCCGAAGGGGTGAGGTCGCCGGAGGGGTGGTTGTGGATGACCACATCCGCCTCGCGCGCTTTTTCCAGCACCGCCGGCGCCGCGGTTTTGTGGCCGCGCGCCGCCGCCTCCACATCGTGGACCAGCAGATCTTCCTCGGTGTAGCCGATGAAAAAGACCTCGTTGTCCTTGGCGCCTTGGATCTCGGTGCGCATTTTTTCAACGACCGGGGGGGCGAGATAGTTATTCGGTTCTTTGCTCATCAGATCAATGTACAGAAAATTCACCGCTATTGCAATTTACATTTATCGGTTTCTTTGTTCAGTGCCGGCGCCCGCCGCCGTTTATTTGCGGATCAGCGCCATCATTCCGCAGCGGCAGGAGATCAGACAGAAACAACACCAGCAGACGATGCCCAGCCATTTGCAGCCGTCCTCCAGCAGATAGGACCATTGGCCAAGCTGCATCAACTGGGGTTCCAGCACGGCGTCCATCATCAGCGAAGCGCCGAGCAGCACGAGCGCAAGCAGCATCCAGGTTCCGTTTTTTTTCAGCAGCTGGTGGCGGCAGAGGACCAGATACAGAATCGTCCACACGGCGAGAATCGCGAACACTCCTTTTTCCGGGACGCCCAGATAGTTGGGTGCGATCGACTCGTGCAGTTGGTACAGATCGTCCAAGGCGAAATAGGCGGAGAGCGAACCGGTGGCCAGGGCGAACCTAAACAACTTGTGCAGATGCAGGGTGCGATACACACTCGCTGAGAACAGCCAAAGGGTTGCACTCGTCCACCACAGCAGAATTCCCAGGCTGGAGAGAAATCCCGACAGGGGATGGATTCGGGCGATGGCCGCCACGTCGCGCGTCATGCGGGAAAAATGGACCTGGTGCTGCAGCCCGAGAATTGCGATGACAACCAGCGGCAGCACGGCGAGGATCGGAACCACTATAGCGGGTCGGCAGATCGAACGGCGCATACGGCCTCCCTGGCTTTATGATCATACCAGGCTCCTGGAACGGCCTGAACATCAGTAGCTTCGAGACAGAGGTTTTTGTTGCAGCGTAAAACTCGGCACAGACCTTACAGACTCCAGAACGTCCTCCATTCGCGAAACAGCTGTTGGCCTGTTACGGTGCGAAAAATGGATTCATTATCGATAAAATCGGCTTCGGCGATCGCTGCTTTTTCCACCCACTTCGGCCTGAATTCGATGAGAGTGTGCAGGCTCTGCTGCAGCTGTCTGCGCCAGACCAGGGGATCGGTGAGATCGACCCTCTCGCCGCCGGCGGCCAAGCGCTGCAGATCGGCGAGCACGCCGGTCGGATGCAGAGGCCACAGGGCATCACCCTCCACACAGCTGACCGCCAAACGGTCGGCGGTCGGCGGCGGTGCGGGCGGGTTCGTTTTCCATAAATCGTGTTCGCTCACAAGCTCTACACAGCGACTGATCTCATCCGCGGTGAACAGGGGAGAGTCCGGGTGGTCGCTGCGCGCGAGTTCGCGCAGCAGGGTGTCGGCGTGAACGGCGCCGTGTTGCATGTGTTCGATACGCTGCCGGGTTTTCTTCATGCTCAACTCAGCGGCTTTGTCGTGCAATCCCGCTCTCTCGCATTCGCGGATCTCTTCTTCCATAATCCGGGGGATGTAATAATTGTCGTGTACAAAGGCAAAAGCAGCGGCTATCCGTTTTTCCGCAAGGGACAACCCTTCGCTTTCTGCGATTTTCAGCACATGGGCGAACACGATCCATTCATGGTCTTGTCCGTTGTCCTGCGGAGGTCTGCCGGACTGCCAGCGCTGCCAGGTGGCGTTGGCCACGGTGTGCGCGGTCAAGCGCAGCTCTTCCCGTTCTTGAGCATCGGCGAGGCCGTTCAGCGCTCCCTCCACAATGAGGTTCAAGCGTGCCGGAGGGGTGATCGGTCGGCTTATAGTGGCAGAGAATTGCAAAAGGACTTTTACCTCCTGAATGGATGAACGACTTCGGCGCAGCCGATCCGGCCGTGTCTATTTACTCGAGCCGGACTGCATCGTATCCCCGTTCCTGCAGGAGCAGGGGATAGTCCTCAGGGCCATGGGTGGTGTAAATGCGTTTGGGCTGTATCCGCTCAATGAGCTGAAAGAGCTCGCTGAAATCCGCATGATCGCTGAGGGGGATGACGTGATCGGCGCTGTTGCCCATGGGATTGAATCCAGCGCCCCATCCGGAGAGCAATACGGTTTTATGGCGGCCGATATGCCGGACGAGGCGGGTGCGCATGAGGTGCGGCGCCAGGATCAATATCTCTTCGCCGGTCGGTGGAGTTTCATTCCACAGGCGGCAGTTTTGAAAACCAATCCCGAACTCGCGATATATCTCGGCCAGCTCCCATGCGCTGTGATGAACCTGGACCGTGCAGCCGTGATCGCCGAGCAGCTTCATGGCCTCCTGAGCTTTGCCCAGGCTGTAGGCCAAAACCACCGGCGTCGCGCCTTTATGAAAACAGCCATGCACGAAATCCAACAGCTCGCCGGCCATGGAATCGCGGGAGCGGTTGAACACATAGTCCGGATGGCCGTAGGTGGATTCCATGATCAGAATGTCCGCTTGCGGAGTTACGATGGGTTCGCAGGTCAGTCCGGACTGCATTTTGAAATCACCGGTATAGAGAAGCGAGACGCCGTCGCGTTGTACGCGGATCATGGCTGAGCCGAGGATGTGGCCTGCGGGAAAGAGCTCGATGGTCAGGTCGTCGATCTGCAGCGGCACGCCGAAATCCAGAGAGACGAACTCGGCAGCGCCCTGGCGCAGTTGATGAAATCGCGCGGTGGCCGGGGTGGAGAGAATTTTACGGTGTTTTTTCAGATGATCGGCGTGACCGTGGGAGACGAAAGAGAAATCCACTTTGCGTTGGGCATCAAGCCAAAGATCGATGGGGTTCAGCTTGATGCCGGCTGGCTGGTAGGTAAACATGCGTCGGCATTCTTTTTGAGGGTTGTCTTTTCTCTGGCGAAACGGCGGTCAGGACTTGAACGGGGCTGGTTTTTCCCCATTATCCGGCATCGAGCAGCCGAGGGCGTTGATGCGACGAAAACAGCGGCCCTCCGTGGCGGCTAGAGCTTGCGAATGAAATACTCGTGCACCGACAGATCGTCCGTGAGTTCCGGATGAAAGGTCGCGGCCAGAATGCGCTCGTTTTCGACCAGCACGATGTCATCGCGATGCCGGCCAAGCACAGATACGGATTTTCCGATTTCGATAATTTTAGGTGCGCGGATAAAGAAACCGGGAATGAAATGGTTGCGTCCCTCCCAGGTGACCGCCACCTCGTCGATGAAAGAGTCTTTTTGCCGGCCGTAGGCGTTGCGTTCTACGGTGAGATCGATCAGCCCCAGCGGGTCGAAGGGATGATTCGGTGTCCGGCTGGACAGAATGATCAGACCGGCGCAGGTGCCGAAAATCGGCCGGCGTTTGCCGAACTGCCGCAGGGGTTCCCACAGTCCGTGTTTGTGCATGACGATGGTGAGGGTGGTGGATTCGCCGCCGGGGATGATCAGTCCGTCGCATTGATTCAGCTCTGCCTCGGTGCGCACCAGGTGCGGAGACTGACCGAGCGCCTTCAGGATTTCCACATGTTTGGCGTAATCGCCCTGGACGGCCAGAACTCCGACGCGCATCACCAGCCCCGGCCGGCCATGCGCTCGTTGTCGGGAATGGCGTTGATCTCCAGTCCCGGCATGGCCTCACCCAGGCCTTCGGAAACCCTGGCGATGAGATCCGGGTCGTCAAAATGGGTTACAGCGGAGACGATGGCTTTGGCCATTTTCTCCGGCGCGCTGGATTTGAAAATGCCGCTGCCGACGAACACGCTTTCCGCGCCCAGTTGCCTCATCAGCGAAGCGTCCGCCGGAGTGGCGACGCCGCCGGCTGAAAAATTGGGCACAGGCAGTTTGCCGAGTTTTTTCACCTCGCGGATCAATTCTACCGGCGCGCCCAGTTTTTTTCCTTCAGTGACCAGTTCTTCATCGCCCAGTGATTGAATGCGCCGAATGCCGCTCATGACGCTGCGCATATGCCGCACCGCTTCCACGATGTTGCCGGTGCCGGCTTCGCCTTTGGTGCGGATCATGGCTGCGCCCTCGCTGATGCGGCGCAGGGCTTCGCCCAATTCACGGCAGCCGCAGACAAAAGGCACTTTGAATTTCCATTTATCGATATGATAGTCTTCGTCCGCCGGAGTGAGCACTTCGCTCTCATCGATAAAATCCACGCCCAGGGCTTCCAGCACCTGGGCCTCGGCGAAATGGCCGATGCGGCATTTGGCCATCACCGGAATGGAAACGGTTTTTTGAATGGCCTTGATGACGGTCGGGTCGGACATGCGGGCGACGCCGCCATGGCTGCGGATGTCCGCCGGGATCCGCTCCAGGGCCATCACCGCCACGGCGCCGGCATCTTCAGCGATCTTGGCCTGCTCCGGGGTGGTGACATCCATAATGACGCCGCCCTTGAGCATTTCCGCTAATCCGATTTTCAGGTTTATATTGTCGGCTTTTTCCATAATACAACCTCAATTGATGCGATAATGAAAATATAAAGTACGGAAAATATTTGGGATTTTCAAGAAGGAAATTGGCGGAGGAACCACACTGGTTGGGGATCAGAGCGCTCGCCGCACCCTCAGCGGCGGCCGGGTGCGGCGCTCAGTATTTTATCTTCTTTTTGCCGCCTCTGCCGCGATAATCGCGGATCATGGATCTCGGGTTTTTGTGGATCGGACACTCTTCCTGCGGAAGGTATCGTGTGTCGAAGATTTCGCTCACCGCCTCAGGGCAGTATTTGCCGACCAGCATTTTCGACTCATTGCAGATGGAGACGTTCACCACACCGGCAGGGCGGACAAAATCAACCACCGGCAGGTTCAGCGTGTCCAGACTGTTCTTGATGATGGGCACGGTGATGGGCAATGCGGCATTGGAACCGGTCTGTTTGGGACCGAGATTGAGGGCTGGATCATCGTGTCCCACCCAGGTGCTGACCACCATCTGCGGCGTAAAGGTGATATACCAGGCGTCGGTGCAATCGTTGGTGGTGCCGGTTTTCCCGGCAGCCGGTCGACGAAAGTTGAATTGCGACACCGAGGCGCTGCCGGTGCCCTCCTGCGCCACGCTGCGCAACATGTCCACCATGATGTAGGCGGTCTCTTCCCGCAATACTCCGCGGCTTTGCGGCGCTGCGGTGTTCAGCACATTGCCGAACCGGTCTTCCACCCGCAGCACGCTGAGCGGGCTCACCAGCACGCCGCGATTGGCGAACACGCCGAACGCAGAGGTGATCTCGATGGGTTTCACGCCGGTGGATCCCAGGGCGATCGCATCCACGGCGTCCAACGGGGTGGTGATGCCCAAGCTGCGCGCATAGTGCACCACCTGACGGGGCGGCACATCTTCCTGAACGAGCCGGGCGCTGACCAGATTCAACGAACGGCGCAGCCCCTCACGCAGAGTGGTTTTACCGCCGATGCTGTTGTCATAGTTGGCCGGGGTCCAGCGCGATCCATCCGACTGCTGAACTACGATGGGTTGGTTCAACTTTTCATAGCAGGGCATATAGCCGTTGTCCACCGCCGCGGTGTAGACGATGGGCTTGAACACCGAACCGGGCTGGCGGATCGCCTGTACAGAGCGATTGTATTTGCTCTCGGTGAAATCGCGGCCGCCGATCATGGCGAGAATGTGTCCGTTCCTCGGATCCAGGACCAGCACCGACACCTGCACCGCCGCTTTGTTGTTGAGCACCGAGTCCGCCAGCGCTTTGGTGTAGATGATTTTTTCCAAACCGTATTTTTCGATCATCTCCTTGGGCGCAAGCTTTTGCAGATCATCCCGATTGCGATGGGCGCGGTTGGAAATCTCTTGGTCATGGGGCAGAAAGGCGGCCACCGCCCGTTCGGCGCACGCCTGTACGCGGGTGTCCAGCGTGGTGTAGATCTGCATGCCGGCCTTGTACAGATCCCAGCCGTACTGGCGTTGCAGTTCCTGGCGGATGGTCTCGGTGAAATAGGGCGCGATGCCCAGATCCTTGCGCTCATAGTTCGGCGCCAGCTTGAGTTCGGCGTTGACCGCCTGCTGATATTGGGCGCGGGTGATATAGTGCTCGTCCAGCATGCGGTTGAGCACCATGGTGCGGCGTTTGAGGGCGCGGTCCGCATAACGATAGGGATTGAGATAGGCCGGCCGTTGCGCCATGCCCGCGAGCAACGCGAATTCATCGAGAGTGCAGTTCTGAATTTTCTTCCCGAACATCAACTGGCTGGCTGCATCGACGCCATAGCTGCCATGGGCAAAGGACATGTGATTGAGGTACATGTCCAGAATTTCCCGTTTGGTGTAGGTTCGTTCCAGCTGCACCGCGGTGATCATCTCTTTGATCTTGCGGGTGATGGTCTTTTCCGGGCTCAGATACAGGCGCCGAGCCAGCTGCTGGGTCAGGGTGCTGGCGCCCTGTTGACGGCTCATGGTGAGAATATCCGACAGAGCGGCGCGCAGGAAGCGCAGCGGGGCGATGCCCCAATGGCTGTAAAAGCGGTGGTCTTCAATGGCCAGCACGGCTTTGACCATGGGCTCCGGGATCTCTGCCAGGGGGACGTAAAACCGGCGTTCGGTAAAAAACTCTTTGATGAGAACGCCGTCTGCGGAAAAGACCTTGGTCGCCAATTCGGGATTATAGTTCTCCAACTGGTCGAAGGAGGGTAGACTGAAACTGAGGTACACGATCCAGGAGAAGAACGCGATGAAAAGCGCCACCAGGATGAACAACAGCCTGCGCCGGTTCGGGGATATGGTTGTTCCGGCAGGGGGGTGCGGAGCAACGTTGCGGAAAAGCCGTTTCATGGACATGGGGAAGACTAATACCTGCGAATATGGGTCAGTACTTTGCGATAGCGGTTCAGGTCTTCCAAAACTTTGCCTGTGCCACGCACGACCGCAAGCAGGGGTTCTTCCGACAGGATGACCGGCAGGTTGGTTTCCCGTCGAAGCCGTTCGTCCAGACCGCGCAGCATCGAGCCGCCGCCGCTCATCAGGATGCCGCGGTCAAGGATATCCGCGGACAGCTCCGGCGGCGTCTGTTCGAGACAGAGCTTGACGGAATCGACGATGGTGTTGATGGTGTCGGCTAGAGCTTCCTGAACCTGCTTGGAGCTGATGGTGACGGTTTTGGGAATGCCGGCCACCAGATCGCGGCCTTTGACCGTCATGGTGTCCTTGCCGTCATAGGGTGCGGCGGATCCCAGTTTGCATTTGATCTCTTCAGCGGTGATCTCGCCGATGAGCAGGTTAAAGCTCTTTTTAAAATATTGCACGATCGCCTCGTTCATCTCGTCGCCGCCGATGCGGATGGAGATCGAGTTGACGATGCCGTACATGGCGATCACCGCGATCTCACAGGTGCCGCCGCCGATATCGATGATCATGTTGCCCACCGGCTGCTCGATGGGCAGGCCCAGGCCGATGGCGGCGGCCATGGGCTCCTCGATGAGGTAGACCTCCCTGGCGCCGGCATGTTCGGCGGAATCGCGCACCGCGCGTTTTTCCACCTCGGTGATGCCGGTGGGAACGCAGATGGCGATGCGCGGCCGCGGTACGCGCGTCGGCATGGCCTTGCGGATGAAATAGCGGATCATCTGTTCCGCCAGATCAAAGTCGGCGATGACGCCGTCTTTGAGCGGACGGATGGTGATGATCTCCCCCGGCGTGCGGCCGACCATCTCCCGGGCTTCGTCACCGTAGGCGACGATCTCCTGGGTGCTTTTGCGGATGGCTACGATGGAGGGTTCATCTAAAACGACTTCACGACCTTTTATATAAACCAGCGTGTTGGCGGTTCCCAAGTCAATGGCGAGATCGTTGGCAAAAACGGATTTGAAAAGATTCATGCTGCGTTGGCCCTGTCTGAGGTTGTTAGGTTCTGTAGTTTAAGGTTCGTGCCGATCGCTGTTTCTCAATGTCTGAAATGGCGCAGCCCGGTAAATACCATGGCCAGATTGTGTTCATCGGCCGCGGCGATGACTTCGTTATCGCGCACAGAGCCGCCGGGCTGAATCACGGCGGCGGCGCCGGCCTGAGCCAGCACGTCCACGCCGTCGCGGAACGGGAAATAGGCGTCGGAGACGGCCACGGAACCGGCCAGGTTCAGGCCAGCCTGCCCGGCTTTGAGCACGGCAATTTTCGAAGAATCCACCCGCGACATCTGGCCGGCGCCGATGCCCAAGGTTCTGTCCGTGGCGACGAAAATGATGGTGTTGCTTTTGATCCATTTGGCCACTTTCCAGCCGAAGCGCATGGCCTGCCATTCTTGCGCAGCCGGTTGCCGTTTGCTGACCACTTTGAACTCAGCCGCATCGGCCGGCTCGATGTCGACCGTCTGGATCAGATAGCCGCCGAGCACTTTTTTAATATCCAGATCGCCAGTCTGCAGCTGAACATCCGGCCATTGCAAAAGGCGAATGTTTTTCTTGGCGGTCAGCAGGGAGAGCGCCGCTGGATCGAATGCGGGCGCCGTGATCACCTCCAGGAACAGCTCCGCCAGTTTAGCAGCCAGCGCTTCGTCCACCGGTTTGTTGAACGCGACCACGCCGCCATAAGCGGAGACCGGATCGCACTGCAGCGCTTTTTGATAGGCGTCGAGCAGATTCGCGCCCACCGCCACGCCGCAGGGATTGTTGTGTTTGACGATCACTGCGCAGGGTTCGTCGAACTCGAGCGAGAGCCCGACGCTGGAATGAATATCCATGATGTTGTTGAAGGACAGTTCTTTGCCGTGCAACTGCCGGCCGAAAGCCCGTCCCGAGTCGTCCTGATAAAAGGCCGCCTGCTGATGGGGATTTTCCCCATAGCGCAGATCCTGCCTTTTGTGCAGGACAAACGGAAAACGGTCGGGGAAGCGGCTCTCCGGTTCCGCCTGCTGATACAGCCAGCGGGAGATGGCGGCGTCGTATTCACAGGTGCGGCTGAACGCCTGTCGCGCCAGCCAGGCGCGTGTGGCCAGCGTGGTGCAGCCCTGATGCTGATCGAGTTCCTGCAGCACTTTATCATACTGGTCCGGATTGGTCACGACCGTCACGCCGCCGTAATTTTTGGCTGCTGCGCGGATCATGCACGGTCCGCCGATGTCGATGTTCTCCAGCGCGTGCTTGAGCGTAACGTCCGGCTGGGCGACGGTTTTTTCAAAAGGATACAGGTTGACCGCGACCAGATCGATGGGCTGGATTTTCTTTTCTGCGATCTCGGCCATCTGCGCCGGCTCTTCCCGTTTGGCCAGTATGCCGGCATGAATGGAGGGATGCAGAGTCTTGACCCGGCCGCCGAGTATCTCCGGAAATCCGGTGACGTCCGCCACACTGGTGACTGGGATACGATGATCCTGGAGAAATTGGGCGGTGCCGCCGGTGGAGAGGATTTCGACGCCAAGGGCCGCCAGTTTTTGCGCAAACGGCAGCAGTCCCTCTTTGTCGTATACACTGATCAGGGCACGTTTGATTTTGATTTGATCGATCACGATGGGCCTCGAGTTGGCGCATATTCACACATGGGTCATACAGCCCGGCAAGCCGGCAGCGGCAAACCCCATCCTGTTGGAACCTATATTATACCAATTTTTTTGAAAAATGCAAAAGATTTGATGCACATCGAAAAAAACCGTCGGCAGCCGCCATCGTCTCGCGGGTCGCTCGGCTGGTGCAGGCCGCTTTCCCTTACCTCTGTTCCGCCTGAATCCGCACCCGGCCCTCCTGAACCCGTATACGGTTCTCGGCAAAGAGTCGGATGGCTTCAGGCAAGATCTCGTGCTCTACGGCCAGAACCCGGGCCGCCAGCGTCTCCGGGGTGTCCTCCTCCAGGACCGGGACACAGCGCTGGAGCAGAGGCTGTCCGGTATCGTAGTCGAGGTCCACCAGATGTACGGTGGCGCCTGAGACTTTACATCCATAGTTCAGCACCGCCTCATGGACATGACGGCCGTACAAACCCTGACCGCCGAAGGAGGGCAGCAGCGCCGGATGGATGTTGATCATGCGATGGCGATAGGATTGGACGATCCGGCCAGGCACTTTTTTCAGATAGCCGGCCAGAACGATCAGTTCGACCGCATGGTCTTCGAGCAGGTGTAAAAGCGCCTGGCTGTAGGCCGCTTCGTCCGCATACTGGTTGGCCGACAAGGTAAAGGCCGGAATATGGTGACGGTGGGCGATCTCCAGAGCGCCGGCGTTCGCAGAGCTGCTGATCATCAGTGCGATGCGGGCGTTCAATTCGCCGCGATCGATTCTATCCTGGATCGCCTGAACGTTAGAGCCGCGGCCGGAGACGAAAACCGCGACCGCGAGCGGTGATGCGTCAGCCATGATGTACTCCGGGTTCCAGGGTGGCCAGCACGCCGCGGCCGGCGTCCAGCCGGACCCGGCAGCCGATGGGCAAGGTGTACTTGATCTCATTATGGCCGTACGGGAAATTGGCCAGGATCGGGATGGCGAGGTCATGCGTGTATTCGTGGATCACCTCATCCAGCGAAAGATCCGGAGAGGTTTTTTCCTCATCCACGGTGTCGAGAAATTGGCCGAACACCAGTCCTTTGATCTGTTTCAGAATGCCGGCGTACTTTAACTGGACCAGATACCGGTCGATGTTGTAGACCTCTTCGCCGATGTCCTCCAGCACCAGAATCGCGCCGCGAAAATCGGGCAAATAGTCCGTGCCCAGAAGCGGAGCGATGAGCGAAAGGCACCCGCCCAGCAGGCGGCCTTCGGCCGCACCGGAATGGATGCGTTGCGGCTTGAACTCGGCGACGCGCGCTTTCATGGCCATTCGCCGCGTGGAGGTCAGCAGCGGCCAGAAATGTTTTTCCGTATGCGGATGCATGCCCTTGCCCATTTCCACCGACACCATAGGGCCGGAATAACTGATCAACCCGGTTTTGGCATACAGCGCCAATTGCAGGCAGGTGATATCGCTGTAGCCCACGAGGATCTTGGGTTGTTTTTTAACCGCCGCATAGTCGATTTTGTCAAGCAGGCGCGGAGTGCCATAGCCGCCGCGGGAACAGAAAACGGCGCGCACATCCGGATGCGCGAACATGGCGTTCAAATCCTCGGCGCGTTGTTCATCCGTGCCCGCGAGGTAACCGTACTCGCGGAACACGTGCCGCCCCTCGACGATGCGATAGCCGCGGTCGAGGAGATACTGCACGCCTTTGCCGTACTGCTCTTTTTTTTCTCCATGGGGCGGACTGGCCGGCGAGAGAATGCCGATGAGGTCGCCTCGATTCAGTTTTTCAGGTTTGCGTATGGTCATGCGCTGTCGCTTCCTTGGTTCAGGACGGAAGTAACCGGTCGGCGATGGGCCTGAGGGATCAGCGGTCGATCAATCGCTGAAACTCATACACCGAGTAGGGCGTCTCCAGATGAAAGTCGCCGAATCCGGTGGCGTCGAGAAAGGCGAATTCGGTGTTGTACCGATAATAGTACCAGATCTCGTACGGTTTGGAGTAGCGGGGATAGGCGTTGCGCTCTACATCGTCCGGCGGCCCGAGAATGATATACACCATACCCCGGTCGGTCCGCCACCCCTGGAATTGCATGGCGGAAAAGTTCTGATTGGCGTATTCGATGCGCGTATAATACGATTCCATCGCTTCGTTCAACTCGGTGCCCGGCGTCTGATCGCGGCGCAGCCAGAATTTTTTATACTCCTCCAACCGTTGGTCGTCCTTGGCCTTTTTCAGCCGCTTCCATTCTTCCTTGGTGGCGATATATCGGGTCTGGTCGATCGCCTCATCCAGGTCACGGGCGTTGACCGGTAGGATGCTCCAGCGGACATAAAAGGTCTTGTCGGCTTCCGCC
>JAKJDB010000500.1 GCA_022706175.1 Candidatus Zhuqueibacterota bacterium
CCCGCGGCAGAAGCTTGCGTTGGGCTTCGTGAGCGATGCGCAGTTCCTGCTCCAACCGCTCCTTTTCCAGAGAGGATTCAACCAGACGGACGTTCTCGATGGCCACCACCACCTGCTCGCCAAAGGCGCGCAGAATGGATGCGTCCTCCTGTTCGAATCCATATTCGAGCCGTTTGCAGACAAAGAGAAAGCCCAGCACCTTCTCCGCAGCGGTCAACGGCACCGCCACCAGGGAGAACAGATCGGATTTCCACAAAGACAGCTCAGCGGCGTACGGGCTTTTGCTCACATCGTTGATCAGCAGCGGCTCCCGTTGCGTCAACAGGCGCCGGGTCAGGGCCTCTTCGCCTTGCGCATCCCGGTCCGCAGGGTCAGCGGAGAAAACGGGCTGCGAAGAAACCAGGCGCAGCTTTTCCGTGCGACCGTCGAAAAGCTCCAGCCAGCCGCAGTCCGCCTCCGTCACCTCGCAGGCCAGGTTCACCACCACGGAGACCAGCTTTTTAAAATCAAATTCACTGCTCAGAGCCCGGCTGAGATGATGCAGAGAGGCGATCTGCCGGGTCTTGCGGTCAAAAAGCCGCGCAGAGGGCAACAGCGCCAGCAGCGCGACAAACGCCACCGACAGGTAAATGGCCAGCAGCAGCATGCTCATATCGACAAACTTGCCCAGCACAGGGCTGAACAGCGCCGCCGGATTGATCTGATGAAACCGGACGAACAGGATCCACTGCAGCGGCACCAGCACCAGACCGCCGAGAAAGCAGGTCAGCTTTTGCTTTTGATTCAAATAGTTCAGCCAGGAGACGCGGAAAGAGTTTACCAGGATCAGATTGATCAGAATGAAAAGCGCAATGCCGCTGACCGCGTTATCGTTAAAGACAAAGGAAAATCGGGCGCTGAAATTTTCAAAGTTGCGAAAGTTGATCACCGCATACAGCAGCAGGAAGAACATGAGCAGATGAAAATTGCGCGCGGTGTAGCGCTGCTGCTTGATGAACATCAGATTGCGCAGCGTACCCATGCCCACCAGGACGAATACAATGGCCAGCAGGGTCCACGCCAGGATGTACAGATAAGCGCCCGGCTTGGCATAGAGCGAACCCTCGTTCACCATGCGCGACTGGATGTTAAAGATATCGAGGTTGGTGATCAGCAGCGCGATAAATGTGACCCCCACCAATAGAAACAGCGAGTGCAGGCCGCGCATCACATTGCGGTCCGACGCCCAGCGCTGCCGATACACGATCGGCAACGACAACAACAGCCCCACCACCACGAACGCTTCGCGCGTGTAAACCGTCGGCATGACGTTCAACCAGCCGGCCAGAATCAGCAGATCCAACAACACCGCCATCGCCATCAAACCCGCCGGCAACAGCAGGGCGAGCACCGCCGGATTTTTTAATTGCATTTTGATCATTCTGTGATCCGTACAAGGACCATGGTCATATCATCGTGTTGCAGCCCGCGACCGATAAAAGCCTGCATCTGCTTCTTGATCACGGAAAGCAGCTGTTCGGCCGACGCGCCGTCGTTTTCCCGCAGCACCTGGGCCAACCGCTCCTCGCCGAACTCTTCCTGGCGATGATTCCGGGCCTCGGGAAAACCGTCGGTGTAGAACGCCAGCAGATCGCCGGGTTGCAGAGGTACGGTTTTTTCTTCCAATATGCGATCGAACAGCTCGCCGCGCTCCAAACCCAGCGCCAGACCGCCGGGAGTCAGGGCGGTGCAGGTCTGCTGCCGCAGATGAAAGATCGGATTATGGCCTGCGCGGACGAACGTCAAGGTGCGGGCTTGAGTGTCAAACACGCCGTAGATCATGCTGATAAAATGATTGCGATCCACATTCTCCCAAAACAAACGGTTGATCTCGCTCATCACTTTGGCCGGTGGATCGACCGTGCGTGTCAACGAGCGCAAAAAACCCTTGGTCAACGTCATGTAAAATGCCGCCGAGATGCCCTTGCCGGACACATCGCCGATGGCAACGCCCAGATGCTGATCATCAAGCGGCAGAAAGTCATAATAATCGCCGGCCACCTCCAGCGCCGGCCAGCAGAGACTGGCGACCTCCAATCCCTTGACCTGCGGATTCTGCTTGGGCAGAAAATTGCTCTGTACATCCCGCGCAATCTCCAACTCGCGGCGCAGCCGCATGCGCTCGACGATCTTGAACGCCTGGACCGGTAAAAAGCGCTTGAGCGCCTCATCCGTCACCGGACGCTGCAGCGCAAGGATCGCAAAGACCAGCACTGCCAGCCAGATGGCCGATAATCCCGCGATGCTCCAGTAAAAGGTCGGATGATCCAGCAGAATCAGATGCAGCAAAGTAATGCCGGACATCCAGAACGCCTGCGCCACAATGCTGGCCAAAAAATCCCAGTGGACGAAAAGCCCGGCCTGCACGGCGCCGAATAACCCGGCCAGCACCATGGTCAGCCAAAGCGGCGAGCCAGGCAGATCCAGCAGACTGTTCAGCGCTATGGCCCACGCCAGGCCGCTGCCCACGATGATCCAAACCGGTTTGCTGAAATAGTGGGCCAGCAACCCCAGAATGAACAACATGACGCCGAACTGCAGCCAGAGTGTGTCGTTGGCGATGCGACTCAGACTGTGCAAAAGAGGATTCCAGGCCGACAGGCTGTTGAACTCCAAGGACCATGGAATCAAGTCAACCGATCCCCATTCAGCGGCAAGATAAAGAGTACCGGTCACGGCGCCGAGAAAAACAGTCCCTGCCCCCATGCCCGCCAATACGCTCTGGCCAAATCGTCGATGAAAGAAAAATCCCTTGTACAGCGCATCCAGGGTCCAGAGTTTATCCTCCCACACCTCGCGGATCAGGCTATCGGCACAGGAATAGGCGACCCAGATGGCAAGAGGGAGCAATAAGCTGACCGCCACAACAGGAAAAATCCAATCCTCCCAGCTGCTGCCCCAGGGTATGCCCAGCATCATCACCAGGGTGGTTAGAAAAGTCAGCACAGCCACCGGCGCAGCTTGGCGGAAATCGATCAGATCATTTCTTAATCGCTTGATGAAAAAGACCGCATAAAATCCCAACAGCAGAAGAAAACCGATGACGCGCACCGACTCGAGACCTTTCCCCTGCTCAGGCAGTACGCTGTCCGTCTCATACACATGTTCCCACTTTTTGACCCAGGAGCCCTGGATTTCAACACGAAAACGCATGCCGATGCCGATCCGATGGTTCGGCAACGTATACAGAAAGCCATAGCTGGTCAAGCTGTCGCTGACCGCCCTGCTCACCCGCAGCACCGGCATA
>JAKJDB010000501.1 GCA_022706175.1 Candidatus Zhuqueibacterota bacterium
CCGCCTCGAAACGAACCGCTTTCTCCGCTATCGCTATCGCAGCGCAGACACCACGTCCATCAGCAACGACCTGATTCACTGCATTGCGGAGGACCTGAACGGCCGCATTTGGATCGGCACGGATCACGGCTTGAACCGAATGACGATGCCCACCAGTTCAACGGCATCAGCCTGCTTCCACCGCTTTTTCAGCGGAGCAGGACGAGCGCAGACCCTCACCGACGACCACATTCGCGCTCTGGCGGTTGACAGCACCGGCAACCTCTGGGTCGGAACAGATCGGGGTTTAAACCTGCTCCCCGCTGATCAGACAGGCTCTCTTCATCCCCGTTTCACCTCCTTCGCGCATGCGGCCGGAGAGTGGAAGCGCCTGGCGTGCGACACCGTGCGGACGCTGCGCGTCGATCGGTCCGGCGCCCTGTGGATCGGCGCAGTGCATGGCTTGCATCATCTGCGGCAGGACAACGGTGCGCTTCGGTTGCAGACGTTTCTCAGCGATCCGCTTGATCCGCATCGCCTCAGCAACAACAACGTCTGCGCGCTCTGGGAGGACGAAGAAGGCTTTATCTGGGTCGGCACAGACGGCGGCGGCCTGAACCGTCTCAACCCGTCCGACGGCCGTTTTGACGTCTGGCGCAACATGCCCCAGGACCCGCACTCCCTCAGCCACGATGAAATCCGCTCTCTGTTTCAGGATCGCTCCGGCCTGCTCTGGGTGGGCACCTACGGCGGCGGCGTCAGCAAAGTCAACGTGCACCGCAAGCAGTTCACCCACTTTCGGTATGATCCGGATGCCCCGGACGCGCTCAGCCAGCCGATCATCTGGTCGATTTATGAAGACCCGGAGGGCATACTCTGGATCGGAACTCATGGCGGCGGACTGGACCGGCTCGACCGCCGCCGCAATCAATACACCCATTATCGCGCGGATCGCAAGAATCCCAACAGCCTCAGCCACGACATCGTTCGGTTGATCATCCCCGGCCACCATGGCGAGCTCTGGATCGGCACCCATGGCGGCGGCATCTGCCGCTTTCAGCCGAAAAGCGGACGGTTTATCCGCTATCTGCATAATGACCATGATCCCCACTCACTCTGCCATAATGAAATTCGCTCCCTATTTCTCGACAGCGACAGCGTCCTGTGGATCGGCACCAACGGCGGCGGCCTGGACCGCTTGGACACCCGTCCCGCATATGCCGCCGCGCGCTTTATTCACTTGCATAACGACCCTGCTGATTCAAACTCGCTCTGCAGCAACTATGTCCGTTTCGTTTTCAAAGACAGCGCAGGGCTTTACTGGATCGGAACGCAGGGCGGCGGACTGGATTGCTACAACGCCGCGGCGGAAAGCTTTACCCATTATCGCCACAACCCGGAGGACCCGCACGGCATTCGCAGCAATTATGTTTTCTGCATGCACGAAGACCGGCAGGGCCTCCTTTGGCTGGGAACCTGGGGCGCGGGTCTGCTCCGCTTCGATCGCCGCAGTGGAACCTTTACCTCCTTCAGCACCCGGAACGGATTGCCGAGCGATGCGGTGTACGGCATTCTGGAGGATGAACAGGCTAACCTCTGGTTCAGCACCAACAATGGATTGGCGCGCTTCCATCCTGTCACCGGCACATGTAAAAATTATAACATTCGTGACGGTTTGCAAAGCAACGAGTTCAACGGCGGTTCCTTCTTCAAGAGCGCAAGCGGCGAAATGTTCTTCGGCGGCATCAACGGCTTTAACGCCTTTTATCCGCAATCGATCAAGGACAATCCCCACATTCCGCCCATCATGCTCACCTCGTTCCGCAAGATGAACCGCGAGGTGCATTTCGACCAACCTCTTTCCGAGGTCAAGGCCATCAAACTTTCCCATCGCGACTATATCTTTGCCTTCGAGTTCGCTGCGCTCGATTATACCGCGCCGGAAAAAAATTTGTACGCCTACAGAATGGAGGGGTTGGATCAGGATTGGATCACGACGACGGCGAAAAACCGGCTGGCGCAATACACGACTCTGGCCCCCGGGAAATACGTCTTTCACGTCAAAGGTTCCAATAACGACGGCGTCTGGAATGAAAACGGCGCTGCGATCGGGATCGTCATCGCCCCGCCCTTTTGGCAGACGTGGTGGTTCCGGCTGCTGGTTCTGGCCGCCATCGGCGGAACCGCCGTGCTGTTCTACCTTCGGCGCCTGCGTCTGATTCGCATGGCCGCAGAACTGCGCGCCGCGCACGATATGCAGATGGCGATCATGCCGCAGGCGGATCCTCAGCTGCCGGGATTCGATCTCTCCGGCGTCTGTATTCCGGCCAATCAGGTGGGCGGCGATTTCTTCGATTACACTTGGATCGGATGCGATCATCAAAAATTCGCTGTGCTCGTCGGCGATGTCTCAGGCAAGGCCATGCGCGCCGCGATGGCGGCGGTGATGGTGAACGGCATGATCTATGCCGAAACGTCGAGCGGGAAAAGCGTCGCTGAGACCATCACTCGCAGCAACACTCTGCTCTATCCGCGCACAGACCGCCAGACGTTTACCGCCGTCTGCCTCATGTCCCTGGATCTGGCCACTCATGAGATGTGCTTTACCAACGCCGGCCTGAACGAACCCCTGCTGTATCGGGACGGAAGGTGGCTGCCGCTGTGCTCCAACGGAATAGCTTATCCACTGGGCATCGTCGCGCATCACGAATATCAAGAACAACGGGTAGCGCTCAAACCGGGGGACGTGCTCCTACTGCAGACCGATGGGTTGCAGGATGCGATGAACACAGGGCAGGAATTCTACGGAGAGGAAAGGCTGTTGCGCTTTCTTGAGGGCTTGTCCCTTCACTCTTTCACCAGTAAAGAGATCCGCGATGCCATCCTGGCGGACGTGCGGGCTTTTATGGGCAAAGCCCATCAGTATGACGACATGACCGTGATTGTGATCAAGTGCTTGACTGAAATCAACACCCCCGGCGGTGAAGGAACGCCGCCTTCGGTCCCATGCTCATCGGACGCTGCGTTAAAAGCCGGCTGACGGGTCAAGAGGGCGGTCGAACATCCTTCCGCCTGCATCGGGAGGTCTACTTTTTAATCGCAGCCAATCTGGTTCGCAGGGCCGAACCGCCGTACGCGCCGACGAACGCCACCACCAGCGCCAGCAGTGTGAAAAGATTTTGCGTGCGAAAAAACCCCAGGATGGGAATCCAGATGCCCAAAGCCAATGCGAACAGCCACCAGAATTTGGGCCGTAAAAATCCGAAAATTCCGGCAATGACCAGCAACACCACGGCGGTCACCGCC
>JAKJDB010000017.1 GCA_022706175.1 Candidatus Zhuqueibacterota bacterium
CGTTCTTCACCTCAAACCATGCTCCTTTTTTCTGTGATAATGGGAGGGAGAGATGAAAACCGCAGAATACTGGATCGACAAACTGCAGCTGCAGCCGCATCCGGAGGGCGGATGGTACCGCGAGATCTATCGCAGCAGCGAGTACATCGAGGCCAAGGCGCTGCCGAAACGGTTCTCCGGGCCGCGCTGTTTCAGCACCAGCATCTATTTCCTGCTGCGTGATGGGCAGCCCTCCTATCTGCATCGCATAGCGGCGGACGAGATCTGGCACTATTACTGCGGCAGCCCGCTGACCCTGTTCACAATCCAGCCGCAGGGCGAAATGACCGCTGCCAGACTCGGCCCGGATCCGGAAAAGGACGAACAACTGCAACGGGTCGTGCCCGCCGGCTGCTGGTTCGGCGCCAAGGTCGATGATCCAGACTCTTTTACCCTGGTCGGTTGCACCGTGGCGCCTGGATTTGACTATCGCGATTTTGAACTGGGAGACCGACTTCAGCTGCTTGAACGCTATCCGCACCATCGCGCTCTGATCGAGCGGTTGACCCCTGACAAGATATGACTTTATTCCATAAGGATTCCATTATGCATCGTCGTTCGTTTCTAAAACTCGCGGGCTGCATGGCCCCCTTGCTCTCCGCACAGCGTCTCGCTGCTTCGCAGAAAAAAACCGTTGAATCCGCGCAGCCGATATTCAAAACGTTGGTCGACCAAACGGACCGGCGCATTCCATCTCTGTTGCAGCGCCAGGAGACCAACCGCTCGCATCGTTGGGCCGGCGGGGTCATGGATCCGTGGGGCATCCATGCGGCAGGTGAGACGGCCAGGTTCATCCGCACGTTGAGCAGCGTGGCGGTGGAACCCGCGTCGCGCTATTATCAGGATCAGCGGTTGATCGAATCTCTGCTCGCCGCGGCCCGCTATCTTGTCCGCGCTCAACATGCCGACGGCGCCATCGATCTGCACACCACTAATTTCA
Source organism: Candidatus Zhuqueibacterota bacterium (assembly GCA_022706175.1). Next base: position 980 of record JAKJDB010000017.1, read on the forward strand.
ATTCTCCGCCGGATACCGGCTTTGTTGTTGAACATCTGGCTCTGGCCTACACCCTGCTGCAGCGCCAAGCGAATGAGAACTCTATGGAGATCCGCCGAACCCTGCAGACGTTCATGCTGCGTGCGGGCAAGACTTTGTCCACGGGCGGCATTCATACGCCCAACCATCGCTGGGTGGTCTGCATGGCGCTGGCGCGGCTGCACACGCTGTTCCCGGATCCGGCTTATCTCCGCCGCATCGATCAATGGTTGGCGGAAAAAATCGACATCGACCCGGACGGCCAATTCCATGAAAAGAGCAGCTCCATCTACAGTCCGCTCACCGACCGCTGTCTGATCACCATGGCCCGGCTGCTGAACCGGGAAGAGCTCTTTGAGCCGGTCCGACGCAATCTGGATATGACGCTCTACTACCTGCACGCGGACGGCGAGATCGTCACCGAAGCGTCGCAACGCCAGGACCAGTACCGGCGCGGACGCATAGCGGTGTATTATTATCCCTTTCGCTACATGGCCTTGAAGGATCAGAACGGCCGCTATGCCGCACTGGTGCGAATGATGGAAGAATCTGAAGTGGAATCGATTACCGAAGCATTGCCCTACCTGCAGGAGGATCCGGGCCTGCAGGCCAAGCTGCCGGCGACACAGCCTCTGCCTGAAAACTATAGCCGCGTTTTCACACACTCTCAGCTGGCCAGGATACGTCGCGGCCAGGTCAGCGCCACGGTACTGGCGCAAAATTCTTCTTTCTTTTCCTTTCATAAAGGCTCTGCAGCCCTGGAGGCGGTGCGATTGGCCGGCGCTTTTTTCGGCAAGGGGCAGTTTAAAGGGGACGCGCTGCAGCTGAAAGACGGCCTATTCCTGCTGCAGCAGAATCTCGAGGGACCCTATTTTCAACCTCTGCCGGTCGAGCAGCTCCGGCAGGAGGGCAACTGGAGCGACAGCAATCGCCGGCTGCGTCCGCAGAGCGAGATCCAGCGTCTGCACACCCAGGTGAGCATCGCCGAAAGCGACGGCCGCTTCGAGTTGACTTTTACCATTCAGGGAACCGAGAACGTGCCGGTGGCGATTGAATTGGCATTCAGAGAGGGTGGCCGTTTGCAGGGGGTGACGGGATTGGCGGACATCGATCGCGGATACCTGTTGGAAAAAGGGATGGGGACATATTCATACGGCGAAAAGGAAATCGAATTCGGGCCCGGACTGGCTGATCACCGTTGGACGCAGCTGCGCGGCAGTCTGCCCAAGATGAACAGCCTGAGCGTCTATCTCACCGGCTTTACGCCCTTCGTCTATCGACTGAAAATCAGCTAGGCCGGCGCAGCATCGAGCACCAGCTTGCGCTGGTAATGCTCTTCGAACAGCTCTTTCTTTTTCTCCAGCCCGGCCAGGGCCGGCGACGGGTCGCGGCCGGCGGCCAGACGAATACGGACGTGCGCATTCGCGGGCGTGCAGGTGATGCGTTTGACGCGGCCGTCATGCAGACGGTCCAAACCGTCGGCCAGACGAAGAAGCGCTGCCAGACAAATGACCGATTCCCGGCGTTTCGACGACAGCCGGGCAAAGTGACGGTGTTTGCTGCGGGGCGCTGATTTGCGATGATATCGTGCGATATTGGCGATGATCAAAGCCTCTTCATCGCTCCAGCCCGGCAACCGTTCGTGCAGGATCAGCCTCAGACTGGCTTTATGATGCGCCTGGCCGGCCTGCGACCATCCGATATCGTGCAACAGGGCGGCGGCCTCCAGCCATTGCCGCTCCAGCGCGCTCAATCCATGCAGCGCCTGAAGCTGATCGAACAGCTCCAGCGCCAGTTTGCACACGTGGCGGCTGTGCGCCTCCTCGCCATCATAACGGCGCATAAGACGAAACACGCCTTCCATGCGTTTATCTCCCATCACTGCCCCTCCTGCAAAAGAACGCCATACAGCAGATCCGCCAGGCTGATGCGCATTCCGGTCAGTTGCCAATAGGACATGATCGCCTCCAGGATCACCGCACCGGCGAGAATGACATCGGCGCGCAATGGATGGAGCCCGATCATCTTTTGCCGCTCCGGGATGGAGCGCGCAGCCAACTGGTGCAGAACCGCGGCCAGTTCCTCCTGCGTTAACAAATAGCCGTGAATTTTTTCCGGTGCGTGCAGCGGCGTCCTGGTGGCCATCATGGCCAGTGTGGTGGCCGTACCTCCGCACGCCAGGCCCTGTTTGGGGCGTGCCACATCGTAGAACCTGCGGTCGAGTTCCTGCCGACAATAACGACGGGCCTCAACCACCGCCTGTTCCACAGGGCGCTCTGGTAAAAAACAGGTCTCGGTCAACCTCCGGCTGCCGAGCGGCAGACTGGCTGCCAGCCGCATGTGTTCGCGTCGGCCCATGACGAACTCGGCGCTGCCGCCGCCGATGTCGCAGACCAGGGCTTCACACTCGCCGGGCTGGTCATGCAGCGCGCCGATAAAGGACAGGTACGCCTCTGTTTCACCGGTCACAACGCGCACCTGAAAACCGGTCTCCTGCGCAATCTTTTGCAGAAAATAAGCTTGATTGGAGGCCTCACGCGTGGCGCTGGTGGCGATGACGTAATAGGCTTCGACGCCGTACGCTTGCGCCAGGGAACGATACTCAGCCAGCGCCTTTACCACCCGCGTCATCGCTTCTTCGGACAGGGCGCCGCTTCGGCTCAGGGCCTCGCCGAGCCTGGTGATGCGCTCAGCAGCGTACAGAGGCGTGAGGGTGTGATCCGGATTGACTTCTGCCACCAGCAGGCGGGTTGAATTCGTGCCGATGTCGATGGAAGCCTTGCGAGCCATAGGCAGACCGGTAAAGCCGCCCCCGAAAGGTCAGCTCAATCCCAGTTGTTCGGCGATCTCGGCCACCAGCTCGTCAATGCGGCGGATGTCTTTCAGCCGGCCCTTCTGGGGCTTGAGCTTGACCTGCTGGACCGCCTTGATCAGTGTCTGCCATTCGCGGCGGCTCTTTTTGCCGCACAATAGATCCTCGCTGTCCTTGGCCGAAAGGCTGTTGACGCACGCAACCAGGACAGCCTCCACGTTGGCCTGATAGCGGGTGGTGATGTCGTGAAACTGCCCACGCAGGGAAGCCAGTTCACGGGCCAGCAAAAGGCAGGAGGATTCCTGATCATCCGTTTTGCAGGATGCGTCGCTCTTTTTTTTAGTTGCCATGACCGAGCCTCAAATATTTAAAATCACTTCCACCTTTTTCTGCAGATCCATGGCGATCGCTTTCGCCGAACGGTTGCCGTTGATCACTTCAAAATGGTACATCTCTTTCATCTTTTGGAATTCGGCTTTCATGCGGCGCTGATATTTGATAAAGCTGTCGAAAATATCGCGCGACATGCGCACATCCATGCCCGATTCCCAGTAATCCAGAGAATCTTTTTTCTGAAAAGTCCGTTCGATGAGAAAACTCGGTGAAACGTTCAGATAGAACACCGCGTCCGGAACCAGGGCCAGGGAATAGATCGTCTGCAGCCAGCCCGGATCGCTGCCGCGCAGGATATCGCGGGCCATCAAAGTGTAGATGTAACGATCAGCCAGCACGATGAATCCGGCGCGCAACGCCGGAATGATGTTGTTCTCCAACTGGTCCATAAAATCCGTCGCATAAAAAAGAGAGAGCGTGCCCTGGCTGAGGACATTGCCCTGCATCGCCTGTTCCAGCTCCGCGCTGACCAGGTTCGATCGCTTCAGACCGACGTTGACCGTGCCGTAGCCGCGGCCTTCGAGAAAATCGGTCAAAAGCCGTATCTGCGTGGAGCGGCCGCTGCCGTCCGCGCCTTCGATCACGATCAGCTTGCCGGTCAGATCATCGGCATTGACGTTCGGTATGCCTTTTCCGTAAAATTTCATAGGCCGCTCCTTGCCCGATGCTTAAAAGCCGGAAGATCCACTTTTTCCTTGACGATCTCGCGCACGGTATGCTGCTGCACGTCCACAGGCAGAGACGCATCGATGGAGATAAAGTCAAACTCTTTGATCATCCGGCTGTACTTTTCATGGATCATGCCCTGAAACAGACGAAAGCTCTGATACGGATCGGTGGATAATCCCAGATCCATGCCGGCTTCATGATATTTCAGCGTCGGGCGGCCCTCGAGAATGCGATTGATGGCGATCTCGGGCGGCAGATTGAAATAAAAGGTGATGTCCGGCAGCGACGCGAAACTGTAGAGATTGCGCACCCACTCTGGATCGCAGCCACGCGCCGCATCGCGGGCAAAGGCGGTGAACATGTACCTGTCTGCCAGCACGAGATACCCGGCGCACAACAACGGCCAGATCTGGCGTTCATAACGATCGGCGAAATCAGTGCAATGAATCAGCGAAAACGTAGTGGGCGTCAGCAGATTGAGCTTCTTGCCTTTTTTGGTGGCGTTTTTTACCAGCACCGAAGAATTCCATTCGGTAAAAAAAACCTTATACCCTTCCAGCTCCAACCACCGCTTGAGCAGATAAACCTGGGTGGATTTTCCGGAACCGTCCAACCCTTCGACAGCGATCAGCCGTCCTTTACAGTTATGTTTGGTGATAAGATTCATGGCTCATCCCGGTTTACGGTACCCTGTTCATGGTAAGATAAAATTTTTATGCCTCGGAAGCAAGAGAATTTGAATCCGTATCCGCCGTTTGAACGGCAAACGCAGGGGCAACCCCTCGGCGGGCCCTGTTTCAGCCGTTCAGCCGGTTGAGCAGCTCCACCCCTTTTTGCATGTCCAGCAGTTGCTGGTCGCCGACGATCTCCCGCTCGATGGTCAGTGGTCCGGTATAGCCGATCTCACTCAGCACTTGAATAAACGCCGCCATATCCACATCGCCGTCGCCCAGCGGAACCTCCCGGCCCCACTCTTTCCCCGGACGAGCCGCCCATTTGGCGTCCTTGCAATGCACGCTCTTGACCAGCGGCCCCAACAGCTTGAGGGCAGGCAGGGGTTCGCCGCAACCGTACAGGATCATGTTGGCCGGGTCGAAATTGACCGCCAGATTGGGCCGGTCCACGTCGGCGATAAACCTGATCAGCTCCTGAGCCGTTTCCTGTCCGGTTTCCAAGTGCAGCCGCTGATTGTTCTTATTGCAATGATCGCACAGCTCCCGGGTTGTGGCGACCATGGCGTGATACTGCGGGGAATCGAGATCATCACCGATAAAGCCGATGTGCAGCGCAACAGCCGGCACCCCCAGATCTGCGGCAAAATCAGAGATCTCTTTGGCCTCGATCAGACGCTGGGACCGGGTCGCCGGCGGCACCAGGCCCACGGTCGCAGCCACGGTGGGGATATCGGCATAGCTCTCGCCGGCAAAGCCGCAGAACACCACGGTGATCTGCATACCCGCCTCTTCAAACCGGCGGGCCAACTCCTTTGCCGAGGAGCCGTCGCGCCGGCTGGGCGCCAGTATCTGCGCGGTGGGTATGGACAGCTGCCGGCCGGCCTGCAAACGGGCGGGCAATGCTTCATCACACACCATGAACAACCCCAAGGGACGCTGGAGCGACATAGGGACCTCCTTCCATTATTCGCTTTGCATAATCTTGAATTGTTGCTACCTTAAGCCAGCCAAACCAATGTTCTGCGTTTTGCCGGAGCTCTTTTCATGATCAAAAAATATCGTCACCACTGGAAACTGATCCTTGGCCTGTTGTTCAGCCTGCTGTTCCTTTACCTGGCCTTCCGCCGGGTGGAATTCAAGCACATGGCCGCCGCTCTGGCCTCCGTGGACTATTGGTATGTTCTGCCCACCATCGCCGTCATCCTGCTCAGCCTTTGGCTGCGGGCCTGGCGCTGGCGCTATTTTCTCCTGCCTCTGCAAAACGTGGCGATGACGCCGCTGTTCAATTCGCTGCTGATCGGTTATCTGTTCAATATTTTTCTTCCAGCCCATCTCGGCGAAATCGTTCGCGCCTATGTGCTGGCGCGCAAGACGCCGCTCACCGCCACCGCCGCCTTTGGCACCATCGTGATCGAACGCATCATCGACGTCCTCGCCATGCTGCTGCTCCTGGCTGCCGCCATGATCGTATATCCGTTTCCCCAATGGGTAAAGACCGGCGGCTATCTCACAAGCGCTCTTGTCGTACTGCTCTTCGTCCTGCTGATGGTGATGAAAAAATACCGCTCGTTCTCTCTGCGTCTGCTGGACCGGATCACCCGGCCGCTCTCGGCGGGACTGGCAGCCAGACTCACTCACATGCTGGACTCTTTTATTCGGGGCATTCTACCGCTGCAAAAAAAATCACACTATCTCATCGTCGCTTTGCAGTCGATCGCGTTGTGGGCTTGTTACGGTTACATCTTTCAACTGGTACTGCACGCTTTTGATTTCATCCATCTTTATCAGTTGCCCTGGACAGCCGCTCTGGTGTTGCTGGTGATCACCACCTTTGGCGTCCTCGTGCCCTCTTCACCGGGTTATGTGGGCACCTATCACTATCTCTGTCAGGTCTCGCTGGGACTGTTCGGCGTGCCGGCCAGCCCGGCTCTTACCTACGCGCTCGTCATGCACGGCATAAACTTTTTCCCCGTTTTGATTCTCGGTCTGATCATCCTCTCCAGGGAGGGATTGAGCATCTCGAGCGTGCGCAAAGAGACCGGCGCCTGAGCCCGCCGCATTAACGCCAAACCGCCTCACTGGTTTCTGCGTCGCGGAACCGCACCTCCAGAATAACCGGGAGAATCTCCTTGATCGCCTCGACATGAGTGATCATGAAAATCTGACGAAACTGGGAGGACAACCGGTTGAGCGCATCCAGAATGCTCTGCTTCCGTTCTTCATCCTGAGAGGCGAACACCTCGTCCAGCACTAAAAAATTAACCGGAAAACCGCCGCTGCGTTCCGCCACCACCTGACTGATGGCGATGCGCAGGCACAGGTTCACCAGATCCTGTTCGCCGCCGGAAAATCGGTTGACGCCAAAAGCCTGATTGGCGTCATACACCTGGATGCCATAGTCCTCATCCAGCTCGAGCCATTGATAACGGTTGTTGGAAACCAAAGCCAGCAGCTGTGAAGCGCGATGAGCCAACAACGGCCGGATCCGGCCGGCCAGCTCCAGCCGGAAACGCCCCAGATGCATATCCAGGGCCTCCAAATAGCGCACCTCTTCATCCAACAGTTTGATCTGCTCGCCCTTTTGCGCCTGCTCCTGTATGGTCTGCGCCAGCGATTCGGTTTCGCCGGCCACACGCGCCATGGTTTCGCGACAACCGCTCAGTTCCTCCTGACTCTGATCCAGGGCCTGCGACTCACGGTCCACCTCCGCTTTGGCAAATTGAAAATCCGCTTCATTAAAATTCAATGCCGCCTGCGCCTGCCGCGACTGGTCAAGATCTTTGCTGATCTCCACCCTGGCTTTCTGCGCCGCGCTGAGATCGGCTTCCAGTTTGGAACGGCGGCCCACCCTTTCTTCGAGCTGAGCCTGCTTTTGCAGCCACGCCTGCGCTGCCGCAACCCTTTCTGTGCAGGCCGCATGGGCGTCCGCATCGTAATCAATGGCGCCCAACTCGGCCAGCTGCGCCTGATTCTGCTCGTGCCTCTCCTGCAGGGTTTTACGCTCAGCCGTCAGCTGGGCAAGCTGTTTTTTTGTCTCATCCAACCCTGCCTGCCTTTTCACCAGCTCTTCCTTCTGCCGGCGTAGAGCTTCCACCGCGGTCTCTTTCTCGCGGATGGCCAGCAGAAGCGTCTTTTCCTGATCTCTGGCAAGGACGTACTCTTGCCTCAACTGGCTGATGGTTTGCTCTATTTCAGCCAGAGCCTGCTCATAGTGACCTAACAAAGGCTGGGTGCAGGTGGGACAAACACCCTTGGGTCCCAATTGGCGCAACGTCGCCGCTTTCTCAACCCATTCCCGGCCATTGCGTTCAGCATGGGTGCGCCGGCCGCTGCTTTCGTTATACTGTTGCCGCAGATCCTGCACAGCCTCCTCAGCGTCCCGTAGGCGTTCGTTCAAGGCCTGCAGCTCTGCAACCAACGCATCATAGTGGAGCAGGCTGGCGCTGCAGACATCCAAGCGCATCCTCAAGCTTTGTTGTTGCTCATCCAGGTGACGGCGGGCCTGCTCCAAACCCTCTTGCCGGGTTTTGCGCAACGCCAGACGATCCCACTCCTCCTTTTCCGCCTTGAGCCGTTCGATCTCCACCACTTTGGGCCGGATCTCCGCCAGCTCTTTTTCCGCCTCTTTGATGACCGCCAGCTCGTCCTGCAACCGGCGTTCGCTGTTCTCGCATTCCTGCAGCCGGCCCTGATCCTTAACCAGGCGGGTTGACAGCAGTGTGTTCTGATCGCGCAGTTTGGCTAATGCTTCATAGCGGCTTTTGCACTGCGCCAACGACTGGCGCCGTCGTCCGGTCTCTTCGCTCAGGCGGGCCAGCTCCGATTGCACCTCTGCCTGCTGCGCCTGCAGGTTTTGATAACGCGACTGCAGCGCTTCAGGATCGAGAAGGCTATGCCGCATGCCCTCGAGATATTTCTGCTGTTCGTTGCGATCTCTGCGCACACGTTCACGGCTGTCGTCAATGGCATCGATGCCGATCAAGCGGTTGATGGTGCGCCGCCGCTCCTCCGGCTGCATGCCGGAAAGAGCCGCCAGCTCTTTTTGCCGGGCAAAGACCGAGGCCAGAAAAGAACGATGGTCCAGTTTGAGCAAATTTTCTATATACTCGTTTACGCCGCGCTCCTGCACCGCCTCCGGCGCCGTCGCGGTCGAGACATACACCGCCGCTTCGGCCACCGCGTTTTTGCCTTTGATCCGGCGCACAACGCGGTACTCCCGGTCGCCGTAGACGAACTCGAGTTCAACGCCGGCTGCACTGGCCTCGCCGCTGAACTGGGACCGGATCTCCAGCTTGTCTGTACGGGCGGCACGGGTTCCATACAGCGCCCAGCCCACCGCCTCGAGCAAAGAGGACTTGCCGGCGCCGTTCTTGCCGATGATGCCGATGACATTCTCGGGAAATTCAAGCTCCAGAGATTGAAAGCGGCGGTAATTCTCCACTTTTATTCGTTTGAGGATCATATGTCCAGATACCTATAACCCAATTGCATCAGCCGCTGTTTATCCCAGTGCGGCTCCTCCACGGCTTCCAGATAACGGCCGAATTCCACCGGCAGGGATTCGATGCGTTCGTTCACCCGATGCACCGCGTCCTCGGCTTCCGCCGGGCGGATGATCTTTTCAAGCTGCAGCGCATGCTCGAACAGACTGTCCAGCCGTGCGGTCTCGAGCTGAAGAAAGACCGAGGCGTTGACCTCGTTCAAAGTGAGTTGAACCACTGCGCCGTCCGGACAGGTGCGGCTCAGCCGATCCGCCTGCTCGTAGATATCCGCAGCGGAAAGTTTTCGACACTCCAGCACCGGCAACCGCAGCATCGGACGAACGGCCAGCTCGAAAAAATTTTTCTTGCCCGAGTCGAGATCCACTTCCAGCAAACCGCAGGGGTGCTCGCTCTGCGACAGACTGGTGCGTTCCGTGGAGCCGCTGTAGCGGATGTGTTCGCGAATGGCAAGAGGCTTGTGGTAATGACCCAGGGCGATGTAATCGAACGGACCCGCCGCGGTCGCATCCAGGTCCGGCAGCCGCTGCTCGTTGAACTCGCCCATGCCATAGCTGCCGCCGCTCCAGGCGCCGTGGGTCAGCAGCACCTGATGGGCCGCTCCCTCGCAGCGGGTCACGGCACAGACCGCCGCCTCCAGCTCTTCGGTGAGCGAGCAGTGGGGAATGCAATGCACCGCCACGGATTGAATGATGTGGCATTCATACCGGCTCTCATAAACCGGAAACACGTTTGGAAAAAGGGCCAGGGATTCAAAGATGGAACCGGTCGAACGAATGCGCGGCGTCTCATGGTTGCCGGAGACGATCACCATCGGGATGCCGGCGCTGCTGACCTTTTGGATGCCCTCCAGGGCCACGCGGATGGCGCGGTTGTTAGGCCGCGGCGTGTGAAACAGGTCGCCGGCATGCAGCACCAGATCCGGCTGCAACGACAAAATGAGCGCAATGGCTTGCTCCCAGGCCTGGTACACATCCTGTTCGCGTTGATTGAGCCCGGTCTGCGGATCCGTGCGGTAATATTCGGAAAATCCCAGATGGGTGTCGGAAAAATGAACCAGTCGCATGAAGGCTCCTGCATGGGACATGGGCCTGCCCAAATCCCTGAAACTGTGGCATGGGCTAAACACTGGCGAAAGATCCAGGCCGGCCCATGGCATCGGTTGGAAACCGCCGAAAACATCATATGTTTTTATTATATTTAAAATAGCAAATGATGCCTGGTTGCTCCGGATATTTTAAGAAAACAGGCACAGCTTTTGCTTTCTCGTCTGCAGATCGAGGGTGAGTATCGCGCTCACCACGGCTGATTCTAGAAGAGGAAGAACAGGATATGAAAAAGTCACTCTTAATCATCGACGCGGACGAAAATGCGCACAGACTCTTGAAGGTTTTCAACGCCGCCGGACACACCGCCGCCGTAGTCGAAGACGTTGAACAGGGGCTCAACCTGCTCAAAGAGGCTTCAGCCTATGACGGCGCCTTATTGGACGTCAATCTGTTTAACGGCAACCTGATCAAAAGCATCTCCGAGATCAAGACGATCAGGAAGAACCTGCTCGTGGTGTTGCTGGGACGTCTGGAGCCGCCGGCCCTGGTAGAATGCGTCAGGCATGGCGCGGACGGGATCATCGATCAGCCGCTTGAACAGCCTGCACAGGTGGTCCGTTTTGTCGAACAGCAATTCAAGAAATACCCGGAGGCGTCCAGCGCTGCCGAGTCGCAGAAAGAGCTCGAACAGATGATCGCCGACAGCTATCCGCTGGTGGGCCAGGGACGGGTGATCATGGATTTAAAGCGATTGATTCAGAAAATCGCCCCCTTGGATTCGACCATTCTCATCACCGGCGAAACCGGCACCGGTAAAGAGGTGGTGGCGCGCATGATCCATTCCCTCAGTCCGCATCGCAACAACAACTTTATCGCAGTTCATTGCGGCGGCATTCCGGACACGCTGCTGGAGAGCACGCTTTTCGGGCATGAAAAAGGCTCTTTCACTGGAGCGTTCCGCACCCACAAAGGTCACTTTGAAGTGGCGGACAAGGGGACCATCTTTCTCGACGAGATCGGCGACACCACGTCCTCCTTTCAGGTCAAACTGCTGAGGGTGCTGCAGGACAAGCAATTTCGCCGCATCGGCGGCACCGAAGTGCTGACCACCGGCGCGCGCATCATCGCGGCCACCAACCGTGATCTGACGCAGATGATCAAAGAGGGCACGTTCCGCGAAGATCTCTATTTCCGTCTCAATGTGATCACGCTGCGGGTGTCGCCGTTGCGTGAACGGTGTGAGGACATCCCGCTGCTGATCCGCCACTTTGTCCACCTGTTTTCGAAAAAGCACAATCATCTGGGCGTCTATTTAAAACCGGACACCATCGACATTCTGCAACGGCAGTACTGGCGCGGCAACGTCCGCGAGCTGGAGAACGTCATCGAACGGCTGGTGGCGCTCTCGGATTCCGACTGGATCGGGCCTGAGGAGCTGCCGGCAGACTATTTGAAAGCGCCGGAAACCCATATCCTCGAAAGCCTGCCTCTGTACCCCTATGCAGAAGCCAAGGATCTGTTTGAAAAAGAGTACATCACCAAACTGCTCATCCAGAGCAACGGCAACATCTCCAAGGCGGCGCGGCTGGCTGGAATGCCGCGACAAAATCTTCACCTCAAAATCAGAAAGCACAAGATAAAATCAGAAACGCTGCGCACTCATCAGCCGGCAAAACAGGAAACGCCGGTCAGTCCGAATAATAACTAGAACCGCTGTTCAAAAGGAATCACTCTTTTCCCCGCAGGTGCCGGTCAAAAAACAGCACCAGCGCGCGCCGGATGATCGGTTCGCGGTCCGTGTGCAGCAGTTCAACGCCGCTCTGCCGGGTCGCCAGCCAGACGACTTTCTTAGGCTCAGCCAGGCGGGCGTACCATAGCGAAAGCGGATCAGAATCCTGCGGCGCCTGTTCGCCGGCCAAAAGCAGCAACAGAGGCCGCCCCTGCCAGGAGTCAAACCAAAGGCTGTCCAGACCGGAGATCTCTTTTCCCGGCGTCAGCAACGCGGCGCCGCTCACGTCCAAGCCCTGAGCAGCCACCTGCAAACAGGGCATGGCAGCAGCGGCATCCGCCACAACGCCAAGTTTAAGATGCGGATGCTCGTTGCGCAAGCGGCCGACAAGCCGTTGCAGACCGCTGACCACGCTCTGCGGCACCCCCTCCTTATTGGGAAGCACTGCCGAAACTACCAGATAGCCCTGCACAGCCATGCGCACTGCGGTGTCCTGCCACTGGTCCTGGGCAGCGGACGAGCTGCAGGACAGCAGAACCACGGCCTCGGGCTTTTTATCCCGGTGCAGGTACAGCTGCGCTGAAGGCAGTCCCTCGGTCGCCTCGGTCCGTGGCAGCGATTGGATCTTTACTCTATCGTCAAACGCCGGCTGACAGGCCGCCAGCCCGGCCAGTATGACGGACAGGACAATTCGATTCATAGGCAATGGACATCCATTTTTGCTTGCATCGTTGCAGTAATATAAACTTTTTCTCTATTTTATGAAATGATTTTTCTCCCTGCCGCTGTCCCGCCCATCCACTTTGTCCTTGCTTTATCACATGGTATTTTCTATATTTTTCAACCATGGACCAAGCAAAGGAGAACGTATGGAGCCGAGCAAACGTACCCTGCCTGAAAACGCCTACCGCCCACTCAAAGAAGGTGAGTCGTACCAGCCGGTGGTGCCGTCGAGCCGGAAAATGCCGGAGGTCACCCGCTACTCTTTGATCTGGGGATTAATCTACGCGGCGGTGTTTTCCATGGCCGCAGCCTATCTGGGCCTCAAGATCGGCCAGGTGTTCGAGGCAGCCATCCCCATCGCCATTCTGGCGGTCGGCGCCTCGGCGTTTCTACACCGCAAGGACGCTCTGCTGGAAAACGTCATCATCCAATCCATCGGCGCCGCCTCGGGCGTGGTGGTGGCCGGCGCCATCTTTACCATTCCGGCCATCTATATTCTCAAACTGGAGATCCACTTTTATCAGATCTTTCTCGCCTCGCTATTAGGCGGCTTTCTCGGCATTCTCTTTATGATCCCGTTCCGCAAATATTTCGTCCAGGAAATGCACGGACAGTTTCCCTTTCCCGAGGCCACAGCCACTACCGAAGTGCTGGTCGCCGGCGAGTCGGGCGGCAGTCAGGCCAAAGTGCTGATCAAAGCCATGATCGTCGGCGGTCTGTATGATTTCATCATCGGCACCTTTCACTGGTGGAGTGAAGTGTTTACCTCCCGCGCCGTGCCCTTTCTCGCCGGGCTGGCGGATAAATGGAAGCTGGTCTTCCGCATCAACGTCGGCGCCGCCGTGCTGGGATTGGGCTACATCGTCGGCCTGCAGTACTCGGCCATCATCGCCGCCGGCTCTTTCGTCTCCTGGTTTCTGCTGGTGCCGTTGGTCTATTATTTCGGCCAGAATCTGGCGTTGCCCTTTGGCAACACCACCCAACTGATCAGCGCCATGTCCGCGGAGCAGATTTTCTTCACCTACGTGCGTCACATCGGCATCGGCGGCATCGCCTGCGCCGGCATCATCGGCATCATCCGTTCGTCGAAAATCATCGGCGGCGCACTCAAGCTGGCCTGGCACGAGCTCACCGGCAAAAGCAAAAAAAACGCGACGGATGACAGCCGCACCAGCCGGGATCTTTCCATGAGCGCCATCGCCGCGGGCATCGCCCTGACCGCTCTGCTGGTGTTGCTGTTCTTTCAATTCGGCGTAGTGCACAACTGGACTCAGGCCGTCGTCGGCCTGCTCATCGTTCTGATCA
>JAKJDB010000502.1 GCA_022706175.1 Candidatus Zhuqueibacterota bacterium
CTGAGCAACATCACCATGCGCGACGTGCCGGATACGCCGTTCTTTATACGGCTGAACGCCCGCCTGCGCGGACCGGAAGGAACGCCGGTCGGCGTCTGCCGGCGCATCACCATCAGCCATTTCAACGCCTACGACGTGGGGGGACGTGAAAAATTTCCGGAACTGGGCGCCGCTATGGTGATGGGCATCCCCGGCCACTCTATCGAAGATTTGACTCTGAACAATATCCGCATCGTCTTTCGCGCAGGAGCAACGAAGCAGACGATCGACCGGGAGGTTCCGGAACATGTCGACATGTATCCAGACCCCTATCGCTGGAGCTCCATGCCCAGCTACGGAATGTACTTTCGCCATGTAAAAGGGCTGAAGGTGAACGAGGTGGTGCTGCGTTATATGAATCGCGACGAACGTCCCGCTTTTGTACTCGAGGATGTCCACGACGCGGAATTCAACCACATCGATGCTCAACAGGGCGACCAGGCGCCGCAGTTCATACTCAAAAACGTGAGCGGTTTTTCCGCCTTTCGCGTGCGGGGCGTCAAGGACGTCACCCTGAGCAACGTGAAAGAAAAAAAGCTGTAAACCCCAGGGAAAGTCGTTTTCCTAAAAACGTCCGGACGCTGGGGCAAGGCTTTCACCGGCGTTTTCAGTTGGCCTTGCCCTGAAGTGTCCGGATGAAGAATGAGCGCCGCTGTATCTCTCCCGTCTCCCTGGACACCGCGTACACCCGCCGGTTAAGGGCTATCTGATCCGACAAACCCCAGTCCCCATAGGTCACCTGCGTGTCGAACAGCGCGCAATTCACACTGTCAGCGGTTTCAGCCGTCACTGTGGCCAACGCTTTGGCGCCATGAAGCTGATAGGAGCTGATCCACCAAAAGTACTGCACCAGGTTTTGCACCCCTTCCGCGGTAACGGGCCGGTGATTGAGTTTCCCGATCAGACTGGTCGGATAGAAACTGTCGTACATCGAGCGATCGAGATAAGACAATTTGTGCACCCGGCTAAGGACTACATCCTGTGGATACATCTGCCTGACTCGACGGAACTGAAAATATTTTTCGTTCTCCTTCGCAGGCAATGAGCACTATACAGATAACGCTGAACCCAATCCGCTGTTTCATGTCCTTTACCGTTTCTTGCTGATACGAAACTCTATAGCCGGCAGGGGTGCGCGGCCTGGATCGTGGACTTGGCTTACGCTGTAGTTGCTGGTATGATCAGGCCAGGCAAGCAAACCGCGCGCCTTGTTTGCTGCCTGGCCCTCGGTTCAGGGATGCTGAATAATCCGGCCGAGGAGAAAAAATTTACGGTCAGGATACCAGAGTACAGGCACGCCGTTGCGAACGGTAAAGCTGGCGTACAGCGCGAGATCGAGTCGGCCATCGGTCCCGGGTTTGCCGAGGCTCACGCCGTTGTGGTCAAAGAAAAACTCGGGCTCATCGAACCACACCGGCTGATCCGCTCCCGGCTGAAAGACCCCGCGCACCATAAATACCGGCCGGCGGTGATAGCTCGAGTCGGTGGGCTTGTAGCCCATGTAGTGACCATCGTGGTTATGAATGAACAAGACATAATGGCCGCTGCCCGCTTCATTGCCGCCCATGTCATAGATCGGACACGGCGAAAGCGGATGTAACAGCGGACGGCCGCCGTCCTTGCGCAACAGAGGCCGGGGTTGGCTCCAGGTTTCACCGGCGTCTGCACTTATGCTCCAGTAGGGGCTGCCGGCCGCCGTGCGCATGACACAAAACAAACGGCCGTCCGGCAGTTTGACGATCGAAGGCTCCTGGCAGGCGCTGATTTCCGGATGGCCGGGATAACCCACCGCAAGGGACTGTTCGTTAAATGCAAACCAGGAGATTTGAATTTCCCTTGGCTCCGGGTCCTCATCGATGTTCTCGAACCGCATGAATTCAACCCGGGCGTCTGCAGACATCCAAGAGTCGGTCGGATTCTGATAGCGCGAGAAGGAGGTCCAGCGGGTAACGCCCGCAAAATATCTGCCCTCTTTGGCGTTGCGCAGCGGTTTCTGCCAACAGAGGATGTTGGGCGGCATGGTCGAGTCCGGATTATCATAAATGCTGCGGCGGAGCGGCACATTCTGCGGCGCTGACCAGGTGACGCCGTTGTCGTCGCTGTAGATGCCGTGCAGCCAGCCGGTGCTGTGCGGAAAGGTGTCCACCCTGCCGATGCTCTGGCTGTAGAGCACGTAAATGCGGCCGCTTTTGCTGACCAGCGGATAGCCCCAGCTCGCCATATGGCCTTCTCCCGGTTTCTTTGGTCCGGCGATGATGCGCGGTTTGCTCCAAGTCCGGCCCTCATCATCGCTGCGGCTGAACGCCATGTGCTGATCCGGCTGCGATTCGGCGGAACTCTGAGTCCACACCGCCATCAGCGAGCCGTCCGGGCCGTCGAACACCAGAAAATGTTCGTTGCCGGTGTCATTGACGCGCTCATCCGTGCATTCGGGAACAAAGACCACAAAATCGGGTTTGGTGATGGTAAGCTGGGAAGGGATGCGCGCTTTGAGATCGGCCGCTGTGGCGATAAAAGTGGTGTTCCCCTTCGTCTTGCGCACCTTGGCAGCTGGAGTGCACGCACAAAATAGAAAGAAAACGACGCAGAACCAGAGTCTAATTTTCATGATTGCTCCTTGCCTGATTGCAGTGCGAACAGAACGGTCTAGAAACGCAGAGGATATGGCCGCACTCGTGAAGGCGAAATAGGTCATATCCATGTAACCTTGGTACAGACTGTAGGAGAGGATAAAATCCGGATGTTTCTTTTGCAAATGGGTCCGCAGCGCCATGAGATAGTCCATCAATCCTCGATAGGCGTTTGCAACAGCGCCCCTCTCCATCTGCTTCTTGTACTCTTGCATGAGTGGGTGCAAGGACTCCATTTTGGCAATCTCTTTTAAAAGGACGAGTATAGCCGGATACAGGGACATTCCGGTCTATGGCGATTTTTTGTTGCGGAAAAACGGCTTGGTTGACAAACAGAGATCCTACCAGGACGTTATGGCCTGCTCACGGTTACCGCTTTGTCTTGAAAGGCCTTTCGCTGTGTGGTGATTCTTGTTCAAGCTAACAGTTTGAGCGAGATTTATCAAGAAAATTTTTAAATTAATATTCTCTTTTTTAATAACATCACAAATTTAATGAACCGATCCGGCGATCAAGACATAGTTCTACAACGAGGACCTCTGTCCTGTCACCGTTTTGTCGCCTGCTGGTCCAGGATGGCCGCCAGTTCGGCGGG
>JAKJDB010000503.1 GCA_022706175.1 Candidatus Zhuqueibacterota bacterium
TGGAATTGATCAATAAACAGGAGGGCGGCATCGGCGCGTTGATCTATAACCTCTACTTCCGGCAGAATCAGACGGAAAAGTTGTATGCGCTGATCATCTTGATGGTGGGCGTGGGCTATGCGTTTGACCTGCTGTTGCGGATGCTGGACCGCAGAGCGTTTCCGTTTAAATACAGTTGAGAGGCGGCCATGACAAACAATACCAATCTGCCGGACATCATCGAGTTGAAGGATATCGCCACCAGCTATGATCACGGCGCCACCTACATTGTCAAAAATTTCAATCTGCTCATTGAGGACATTCCCAGCCAGGGCGAGTTCATCGTCATTTTAGGCAAGTCCGGGTGCGGCAAAACCACGGTGTTGAAATACATCGCCGGACTGATGGCGCCCTATGCCGGACAGGTGCTGATCCACGGCAAACAGCGCGACGAGAAGGTTCCGATCTCCATGGTCTTTCAGGAACCGTCCGCTCTGGAACATTATACGGTGTTGAAGAACGTCATGCTGCCGCTGCTCTATCGCGGCGTCGACCCAAAGGAAGCGGCGCAACGGGCCATGAACATGATCAAGGCGGTGGGGTTGGAAGGCCATGAGCATAAATACGGCAAGTTCGGCAAGCTGTCGGGCGGACAGGTGCAACGCGTGGTCATCGCCCGCAGTCTGATCGCCAATCCCGGCATCGTGCTGATGGACGAACCCAACCGTGGGCTGGACAATGAGACTGCGCTGCAGATCGACCTGCTGGTGAGCACGCTCTGGCAGAAGCTGCAGTCCACCATCATTCTGGTAACTCACGACATCGAGCAGGCGGTTTTCCTTGGAACCAAGATCTATGTGATGGGAGGCAAACCGGCAACCATCGTCAAGGAATACGACGTGCCGCTGCCGCATCCGAGAACCCGGGAGACCAAACGGGACGCGCATTTTCTCAAGCTGAAAAATGAGATTGAAGATTTTATGTACTCGTTATAACCTTCTTCCCTGGCGATTGTGTGAAAGCGGTAAGAATGGCTTCGACCATCCAGGTCGACTGGCTGTGTAGCGGGGCTGTTATTCTTAGGTTTTCAGGTAATGGTCATTTTTATGAAAAACATAATGGTGATGGCGATGATCATGGCTAATGGCATTACGATGAGACCACCGGTCCAGTGGACGCTTGAATCCCCCAACCGTACGTTGTCCATCACGGTCATGCTGCAGCAGGCTCAAGATCCATCCGCTTCAGGTCGGCTGGCCTACTCGGTCAGCCTGGCCGGAGAATCCCGGCCGGCGATCCTGCCGTCGCCGCTGGGACTCTGCCGCGAGGATCAGGATTTCAGTCGTGGGTTGATTTTTGTAAAAGCCGGCGAGGTTCAGACCATCGATCAGTCCTATACCATGCTGACCGGCAAACAGCGCAGCCTGAGGGATCACTGCCGTGAACAGACGCTGACCTTTCGCAATCCTCAGGGCGGCCGGTTGGAGCTGCTGCTGCGCGCGTATGACGACGGCGTCGCCTTTCGCTATCGTTTTCCCGAGACCGAGCCGGCGCAACGGGCGATCACCGCAGAGCTGACAGGCTTTCAGCTGCCGCTCGACGGTGCAGCATTTACTCAGCCCTATGATCAGGTCGCCACCTATGCGCCTGCTTACGAAGCCTATTATGGCAACGCCCTTCCCGTGGGAACGCGAGCGCCTTATGACATGGGCTGGTGTTTTCCGGCGCTGTTTCGAGTTCCCTCGGGTTGGCTGCTGATCACCGAAGCGGGGCTGGATGGAACCTACTGCGGATGCCGGCTGGAACAGAACGCCGACGACGGACTGTATCGCCTGCGCTTTCCCGATGCGCGGGAGGGCAACGGCACCGGAGAGGTGACTCCGCGCTCCAGCTTGCCCTGGTCAACGCCTTGGCGTGTGATCATCGCCGCCAAGCAGCTTTCATCCATTCTCGAATCCAATCTGGTCTCACATCTAAACCCGCCTTCTGTGTTAAACGATGTGGATTGGATCAAACCGGGACGCGTGGCCTGGAGTTGGTGGTCTGATCAGGAGAGTCCGAAGAATCCGCAGGCGCAGCGCGCATTCATCGATCTGGCCGGCCGCATGAGTTGGGAGTATTGTCTGATCGACGCCAACTGGAACGAGATGCCCGCAGGCGCCATCCCGGATCTGGTGGAGTATGGCCGCGCCAAAGGCGTCGGCCTGCTGTTGTGGTATAATTCAGGCGGACCGCATAACAGCGTGACTGAGGCGCCGCGGGACCGCATGCAGGAACGGGAGATACGGCGCAAAGAGATGCAGTGGCTGGCGGAGATCGGCGTCAAGGGCGTCAAGGTGGACTTTTTTCAAAGCGACAAGCAGAACGTCATTCGGCACTATCTGGATATTTTAAACGACGCGGCGGATTTCCACCTGATGGTTAATTTTCATGGCTGCACCGTGCCGCGCGGCTGGCAGCGCACGTTCCCCCATCTGATCAGCATGGAGGCGGTGCGCGGCAGTGAAAATTATCTTGCTGATCCGGCGTTTCCGTCCCACGCGCCCTGGCATAATACCATCCTGGCGTTCACCCGCAATGTGGTCGGCTCCATGGATTATACTCCGGTGGCGTTCAGTGACGCGCGCTACCCGCATTTCACCACCTATGGCCATGAATTGGCTTTGCCGGTTATTTTCGAATCCGGTTGGCTCCATTTCGCCGACAAGCCCGCCGTCTATTCCGCACTGCCCGATGTGGCTCAGGATTATTTACGCCGGATTCCCGTGGTTTGGGACGAAACACGTCTTCTCGCCGGCGAGCCGGGAAAATTCGTTTTTCTCGCGCGGCGCCATGGCGAAGATTGGTATCTCGGCGCGATCAACGGCCTGGAGACCGTTCAAACTATCGAAGGCTCTTTGAGTTTGCTGTCGGAGGGGCGTTATCAGGCCGTTGAGATTAGCGATGCGGAACAGCCGGGAAAGCTGACGGCTGGGACACGCCAGATCGACAAAAACGAAACGATCAGAATAACCCTGCCGCCTTTTGGCGGATACGTGCTGCTGGCAAAGCGGCTGAAAAACTAGCCGCAAACGGATTCCTGCTCCTGCCTGGTCACTGTCCGGCTGCACCATACCCTTCCCCTGGGTTGTATGGCAGCTAAATCCGAGAGTTTTCCTCACATTTTGTTTTTCTAAAAAGCAGGCGCCGATCGATCGGCGCCTGCTGAAAATCAAATCCATCACGCCAGGAGATCCCCGATGAAGAGAGTAAACAGCTTTTTCCCGATTTTGATTTTCTTCTT
>JAKJDB010000504.1 GCA_022706175.1 Candidatus Zhuqueibacterota bacterium
GATCACCACATGGACCTTGTTCTTGCGGCTGCTGTTGGCGCGCAGCACCGGTCGGATCATCAGCATGGAAGCGCCGGTGGTGCCGATCCACGAAGCGATGATCGTGCCGATCAACAGCATCAGCAAATTGCTGACCGGCTTGCCGACGATATCCCCCTCCACCAGCAGGCCGCCGGCCACTGTGAACAACGCCCACAATAAAATAATAAAGGGCAAATAATCGATGAGATAGATATGCAGAATCTCGTGCAACGCCGGTTCGCCATAGGCGATCGCAAAAGGGACGGCGAACAGCAGCGCCCAAAAGGCCGACACCTTGCCGAAATGGTGATGCCAGAAATGAGGGGCGAACAAGGGAAACAGGGCGATGGACAACAAGATGCCGAGGAACGGCAAGCCGCTCCACACCGGCAGGAGCTCGCCCAGATGGACGCCCCCATGAGCCGATCCTTCCGACGCGTGGGCAACGGCGACCAGCGACAACAGCAGCACAGCGAACGAAACATGCTTCTTCATAGCCTCGACCTTTATCTATAACCAGAGTTTTTTTTCAAACTTTTAAAATACGACTCTCGAGGCAAATTTACAATCCAATTCTATCCTCAGGACTATAAAAAAAGCCGATATCCTCACATATCGGCTTTTACCGTTAAGCGACGGCGCGCTGTGCCTATAACCCTGATAGGGGACGTTGAATAAAACTCATCCAACGTCCCCTATCCACCACACCACCCTATTTCAGCAATGCCATCTTTTTAGTCGAGCTGAAAGACTGACAGGTCAGCCGGTAGTAATAGATGCCGGAGCCGACTCGCACGCCGTATTCATCGCGGCCGTCCCAGACCGCCATGTGGTAGCCGGCCGGCATCTTGCCGTCCACCAGCGTGCACACCAGCTGACCGGTGAGGTTGAAGACCTGAATTCTCACCTGGTCGTTCTGCGGCAATTGAAAACGAATGTTGGTCGTCGGGTTGAAGGGGTTGGGATAGTTCTGCGCCAGATCGTAATTCTCCGGCGCCGCCACCTCCGCCAACACCGGGCCGTGCGTCTGAGTGGCGCCGCTGGTGTTCATGTCCTCGATTTTATAATAGTATTTGCGGCCGACTTGCGCCTCCTGATCGATGAAGGTATATTTACCGTCCTCACAGGCCGGCACCAGTTCAGCGTTGATCTTGTCGTATTTTCCGGCCTCACTGAGGCTGCGATACACATGGAAACCCAGGTTGCCGGTTTCTGAAGCGGTTTCCCATTCCAGCTTGACGCCCTGATAGGGAACCGCCGCGCAGGTGAACGTCTTCATCTCCACCGCACTGCGGATGTCCACAACCCAGGTGCTGATGATGCTGCTGACCCCGTCCGAGACCTCCACCGACACCATATGCTGGCTCGTCGCTGTATAATATCGCGAGTCGAAGAAAAACGCGGACGAGTTGCCGACCACGGCGTTATCCACCTTCCAGCTGTAGCTCAGTTGGTCGCCGTCCGGATCCATAACCTGGACGATGAACTCCTGAGTCGACTGATAGGGTACCAGCGCGTACTGGTCCACCGGGCTCTTGCTCACCAGCTGCGGCGCCGCGTTGTCGTTGCGTACCGTGATTTTGATTGAATCGAGGTCGCGTCCGCCGCGGCTGTCCAGAGCTTCGAACACCGCATAGTACGGATCCGTGCGGCCCTGGTTCGGCGTCGGCGTCCAGTTGAGCTGATAAGAGCCGGCCGGTTCGTTGAAAACCGCGCCTTCCGGCAACCGCAGTGCGTTGATGTAGAGCTGGTCGCCGTCGCCGTCGGAAGCGGAGATGGTCAGCAGCAGCTGCTGTAGTTCATTGATCACATGGTCGCCGGGCAGGGACAACACCGGATAATTGTTGGTTTCGCCCGTTGCGTTAAAAGTGATCTGGGTTGCGCCGCAAGGCAGCAACGCCGTGGCCAGCGCCACGTTGGCGCCCGCTTTGCCCAACACCCAGTGCGCGGCCGCCACGCCCGTGCTGTCCGAATAAACCACATTGTTGCCCACCAGACTTCCGCTTTGCGGCATCACCACAAACTGCACCATGCCGTTTTGCGCCGGGTTGCCGTATTGATCGCTGACCAGAACCTGGATCGGATCGATCATCGTTTTGCCCACCTGGCCGCGCAGATTCTTGACGCTGGCATCGGTCATGCAATGCGGAACATCGGCTTTGCCATAGAGCATAAAGGGTATGCTGACCGGCTGCAGCCCAGCGGCCGTGACCACCACTTTGTTCAGTCCGGCACGGGTTCCCGGGGTGTAGGTGATGGAGGCGATACCGTCGGGGCCGGAACGAACGATCGCAGATTTAACGCCGCCGGCCAGAGCGCCGACCGAGAGCACCGTGGCATCGTCCACCACGGAAAAATTAACCGGTACATTGGCGACCTTGTTGCCATAGTCGTCCTCAGTGGAAACCGTCAACAGCTGAGGCAGGGTGCGATTGACCGTCCCTTTTTGCTGATTGCCGGCGATGTACACCAGCCGGCTGGCAGTCCCGTTGATGGTGGTTGCCGTAAAGGATAGGGTTTGAATCGCCGGGGCTTCCGGCAGATGAGCACTGTACATGTTCGTGCCCTGGGTGAATCCCACCACCACGCTGGCCTGGGCTTCGCCGTTCATATCGGTTTTAACCGGATTGGTGCTGATCACATTGCCGTCGTTGAGCAACACGCCGAATTTGACCTCGACGCCCCAGATCGGTTTATTGTTCAGATCCAGCACGCGCACTTTGAGCGGATTGACCAATTGCTGACCGGGCGCGGCGGATTGGCCGTCGCCGCTGACTTTGACCAGATACGACGGTTTGGATTTCTTGCCGGTCTCGGTGAAGCGCACCGGGGAATTGCTCAACGCCGCGCCGGTGGTCTGATCAAACGCCCGCGCCTCGATAAAATTGACCCCCTCCGCCGGACCGAGCAGATAACGGGCCTGCGCCAGGCCGGTCGAATCGGTATAGACCTGCGGTCCATCCAGCATCTGACCGCCGCCCTGCGTCGGGACGAACGTCACCGGGAAATTGCGAATGGGGTTGCTGTATTTGTCGCGCACATACACGCGCAGCGGCGTAGTCAAGGCCGTGGCGACATTGGCCTCTTGTGCATCGCCGTGATTGGTGCTGGCCATTACGATCTCAAAGGCAGCCAATGCCTTGAACGTCACGCGCACGCTGTCCGCCAGAGTGACCTGACTGTTCAAATCACGCGCCTTGAGCCAGGTGACGCCCGCTGAAGTGGCGGTGACATAAC
>JAKJDB010000018.1 GCA_022706175.1 Candidatus Zhuqueibacterota bacterium
ACCCGGGTTTTCAGATTCTCCGGACACGATCCGCCTAAAGCACCGCCGATCATGGCGCCCTGACAAAAGACAACCACATCGCCCTCGGGGCTGCGCAGCGCCAGGCGAAGATCCTCTTCCGCCGCTTCTACATCCTGCGCGTTTTTCTGTTGCCGCAAGAATTCAGAGTATTTTGCGAAAGCGTTCCTCGCCTCCAGACTGTCTGAAAAGGGGATGAGAAAGAGCTGAAAATCGCCGCAGGTGTCGTTGCGGTAATCGCGGCGATATCCATTCTGGAAATAGCTTTGACCGTTAAAGTCGCTGGGAACATAGCGGTCCGAATAGAGGACTGCGTCCTGCTGCGGAAAAAGAGCCAACATCTCCGGCGCTGTAAAATGCCCTTTAATCCGGTCTGCGATGAATCGCGCCATCTCTGCCAGCACCGGCCCCATATCCCGGTCAAGGGTGAAACTGGTGAGCTTGACATAGTAGGGGCCTTTATAAAAATTGAGCACATTGGCGCTGTGATATCCCTCGACGCCGATGGCGATGGCCGGTTCCGACGGCGATCGTTCGGCCGCATACATGCCAAAGGCGTGCAACGGAGTTGCCATGGTATAGACCTCCACCGTCACCCCGCTCGAGTCGGCGCCGGCGGCGTAATCAGTGGTCAGCACCATTTGAAATCCATATTGCAAATAGAGGTCTGCTGCTCCGTCGATGTACTCAAAGAGATCGTCGGGCGTGAAAAAACGCGCTTCGTAGGTTTGCCGCCAGCCGGCCAGTTCACCCTTTTGCGGCAGCAGGCTGATCAGGGTCTCCCGCAGATTATCCTGCGCCCGGATGTTGGAGAGGAGAAGGAGACTGGTGATCCCGGCGAGCGTTAGACGTTTCAAAAAATGGGGTATCATGGCATCCTCGTGTGGTGTCCTCACGCCTGCGGCAGACGAAAGGTTCTTTTCAATTCCGCCACTCGGCCGCCGATGTCGAGATGATGTGAGCAGGCGGCGGTGCAGGTTTCGCAAAGGCCGCAGACCTGCAACCCGTATTGCTCCGGGAGGGTGGACAGGGTCCATTCCGCGTGGCTGAGGTTGCCGTAACTCCCGGCGTACATGGCGGCGCGCATGAGGGTGGGAATATCGACATGATGCGGACAGGTCGCCACGCAGGCGCGGCAGCTCTGGCACTGGGCGCCGGCCTTCAGCGACCCCAGTTTGATATAGTTCTTTTCCTCTTCATCCAGGTCCAGGTCAGCCACTGCGGCCAGGTTGAGCTCCAATTGATCAAAGGTGGTCATGCCCGGGATGGCGGTGGTCACCTGCTCGTGCCGCAGCACCCATTTCAACGAAGCCTTGTGGTTCATAGGCACTTTTTCATCCCGCCGCTTGCCGCCCTGGGTTTTCATGGCCACGATGCCCAGCCCTTTTTCTTTGGCATAGACGATCGCTTTTTCTGTTTCATTTTTATCTTCGCGCTGGAGGTTGAAGGCGATCTCGGCCACGTCATAGATTTTCGCATCCGCTGCGGCGCGCACCACCTCGGCGACAGACCCATGACAGCTGACGCCGATAAAACGCACTTTGCCCGCTTTTTGGGCCGCTACCGCCGCGTTCATCAGCGGTTCATAGTTCACCATCCGGGCGGTATCGCAGGAATGGAGATAGAGGATGTCGACGTAATCGGTCTGCAGCCGTTCCAGGCTCAGGTTCAGCATTTGGTTCAAGTTCTCCGCCGTGGCCGCCGGCCCGCGGCCGCTCGCCTCGGTGCTAAAGGCGCCGGTCTGATGATCGCGCGCCAGCCAAACTTTGGTGGCGATGATCAGCTTGTCGCGGCCGCCGCGTTCCTTGACCACGCGGCCGATGGCGGTCTCGCTGTTGCCGCGCAGATACCCGTGCGCCGTATCAAGATGAATGATGCCGGCGTCCAGAGCCCGCTTGATCAGATCCGGGCTGTCTGTGTTCATCACTCCGAAACTGAGGATGGGGATTTTCACGCCTGTCCGGCCCAGCGTCCGAGTTTGCAATTTTATCTCCTGCGCCTTGCCGGCTTGAGCAGCCGCCCGGCCGGGCCATGCGCAGCCTGCCGCCAACATGCCGATGGAACTGCTTTTAAGAAACTGTCGTCGCTCCATTTTGTCCAAGCTCATCTAATTTTCCTCCGCCATTTTCTGCCTGTGATGGTCCACATCAAAGAGAGTTACATGATATTGAAAAATAGACTGATTCGCAAGGGAATTTCATCATATCGGGTATCCGCATGGACAAGTTCGGCAACCGCTGAAGCGATGAAAATCCGGTGTTGCATCGTAAGGTAATTATCGATATAATGGTCCATGCGCACAAACCTGCTGGCTCAAATCGACCGCTCTCCGCAGACGCCCGGCGTTTACCTGCTCAAGGACCGCGAAGGCGGCATCCTCTATGTGGGAAAGTCGATCAACCTCCGCAAACGCCTTCAGCAGCACGGTGCTGCTTTAAAAGCGGAATGGATGGATCGCGATCATCGTCGGGTTCGTCATGTGAAGGATGTCGCCTGGCAGGAAACGCATTCGGAATTGTATGCGCTCCTGCTCGAGGATTATCTGATCAAGAAGCATTGGCCCATGGCCAACGTGCGGCAAAAAGATTACCTCGCATACGTTTATCTCGCCCTTTCCGCAGAACCGCTGCCCCGCTTTGTGCTGATCGACGCGCGGCAGCGTGCGGAAAGACCCCAGTCCTTTGGCCCGTTTCGCGATCGCTATCACGCGCAGGACATGCTCGAACTGGTGCAAGAACGGTTCCGCCTGCGCACCTGTCCTGCGATCCGCAAGGGGGGATGCCTGCAATGGGAGATGCACAGGTGCTCGGCGCCCTGCCGCACTCTCATGGCCGCAGAGCGATACCGGCGAACGGTTGCCCGGGCTGCCGAATCCCTCCGCTCACTGGATCCCTATTTCCTTCGTTTTATCGCAAATAGAATTAAGGTCTGTGCACAACACAAAGAGTTTGAAAAAGCCGCCCATTATCACACCATGCTGTTGCGCTACCAAGGTTTGATCGATCGCAGTACATTTTTCGCCAGGTTCCGCAAACATGGGCTGTTCATTCAGGAGAGCGGACGCTGGCCGAACACGTTTTTATTTCTCGAGGGAAGGTTGGTGCAACGGAACGGCGAACGGGTGGATGGAAGGGTGGTGGAGGGTGTTGATTTCAATGAGACCTGCACGAGCGAGTGGACCCTGGTTGATCGCGCTGACGTAATCTATCGCTGGCTGCGCAGCCGGCCGGGGCAAAGTGCGATGGCCTTCATCGATCGACAAAGTTGTCGCGCTGCCTCGTATCCCTGACCGACGTTGCCGGTTGCGGCCGATCCCTTTCATTCCGGCGTCTGCGCGGCCTTCTCATCCGTGCGTCGGCGATAAAAGCCCCAGCTGATGTTCATGGATTTTGGCGCGGTTGCGCGCAGCCAGCGATCGTTGAATGCGTGCACCAAGGCCGGCGCGTTCTCTTCCTCGCTGCGAATACGGACAATGGCGTTTTCGTCCAGCGACGCGATGCGCCGGATTAATCGCTCTCGCACCTCGGCGATGGACAGGCCGCGGCTGTCGAGGACCAGGTCGATCATGGGACGGGTCGGCAGCCTTATGAAGCGGTGGAAGATTCGACGGTCATGCTCTTTCGCTATGGTCAGAATGGAATAGCCCTTCTCCTCATTGCGCTCTGCAAAAGAGGTACGCTCTGTGGAGCCTGAATAATAAACCGCGGCGTTCAGCGTCCTGCCGGCGAGATCTTTTGTGATCACCTGATGCCGATGGATATGCCCGCTCAGCACCGCATCGAACCCGGCCGGGATATCGACGCCGCTGATCACCTCCTCACCACTGCGAAACGTGAAATTCTGCACGCCCACCTGCGCTCCCTCCACAGCCTGATGCATGCACAAAAGATGAATGTCCGCTGCGGCGGACCGCCAGCCTGTTCGTTCCAGCTGGTTTTTGAATTGCAGCCGCGGATTGCGGCGAACATGGGGAAACCCCGCCAACGCGATTCTACATCCATTCAGAGTGACGACCCTGGTCAGAGGCTGATCAAATACGATGATCCCTGAATGCGTCTCCAGCAACGATCGAGGAATATTCGAACGTTCGTGGTTGCCCGGCACCAGGAAAACCGGAATACCGGAATCCGCGATGCGCAGAAGGGGCTCAAAGGCCTGTGCGACGATGGTCGGCGGGACTTGGCTGCGGAAGAACATATCGCCGCCGTGTAAAAGCAAGTCGACCTCCTGCTGTAGTGCCGGCTCCAGGGCCTTGAGATAGTTGGCAAAAAAATCCTCGCCACGGCGCCGGCGCTGCACGCGCGGCCGCAGGGGAGCGTCCAGGCCGAGATGGGTGTCGGCCAAAAAGAGCAGCCGGACTATGCCGCGCCAAGCCTGCTTCATTCAGTTCCCTTTATACCGGTGAAAAATGCTCACAGGACAATTTACAGGACCAGCAGGTAAAGCTCAATGGTTTTTATGATTTCAGCCCGGCTGGGGCGGCGTTTTCTACCCAGGCCCGGATTGATTGCGGCCTCGCCGCCCATCCTGATTTTTAAGCATGAAACGGAGACAACGCTGTTCTCACCGGCCGGGGCAACGGCGGCAAATCTAATTATCCCTTGCAAATAAGGGTTTTATTTACTATATATTTTATGGGGTTCCGTTGACGGGCGGGGCAATCCGGACCGACTCATAAAAGCACTTTTACGCTTTTTTGCGCTCGGACGATCCAAACAGCCTTTGCACGGGGAATCACGCCGATGATCGGACAGACCATATCGCATTATTTGGTGCTGGAAAAGCTCGGTGAAGGCGGCATGGGCGTGGTGTACAAGGCGGAAGATAATCGGCTCAAACGGACGGTCGCCCTCAAATTTCTCGCCTCCTCTCTGACCTCGAATATTGAGGCGCGCAAGTGCTTCATCCACGAAGCGCAAGCCGCTTCGGCGCTGGATCATCCCAATATTTGCACCATTCATGAAATCCATGAAACGAATCAAGGGCAGCTCTTCATCGCCATGGCCTATTATCAGGGCGAAACCCTGAAGGAAAAAATCGCAAAAGGCCCCACTTGTCTGCAGGAGGCCCTGCTTCTGGTGCGACAGATCGGCGAAGGGCTGGCCAAAGCCCATGACAAAGGCATTGTACACCGGGATATCAAACCCGCCAATCTGATGGTCGTCGACAGCCGGCTGATTAAAATCCTCGATTTCGGCGTGGCGGAATTCCATCATAAAAGTCCGTTGTCCAACTCCGGATTCCTTGTCGGCACCCCAGCGTATATGTCTCCCGAACAGGCCTCGGGAAAACCTGTGGATCAGCGTTCCGATATCTGGTCGGTCGGAGTTGTGCTCTATGAGCTACTGACCGCCAATCGTCCGTTCGCCGGAGAGAACGACAGTCGTCTGATCGACAATATCCTTCATCAACGTCCCTGGCCTCTAGAAAAATTTCTCGGTGCCGTGTCTGCGCCCATGCAAAAGGCGGTTGAAAAAATGCTGGCCAAGGATCCGCAAGACCGTTATCAGACTCTTTACGAGTTCCTCTGCGATCTGGAAAGCTTCGAGAAGCACACATCATCGGCATCAGACACCCGGGTGATGGCTGCTCCGCAACCGGCCGTTCCCTCCATCGCCATTCTCCCTTTCGTCGATCTGAGCGCTGCGAAAGATCAAGAATATTTTTGCGACGGCCTGGCTGAAGAGATCATGAGTTCTCTGGCTCGGCTGAAAGGACTGCGGGTGGCGTCGAGAAATGCGGCCTTTCAGTTTAAAGGCAGAAATACGGATATCCTTGAAATCGGCAAAAGTTTGAATGTCCAGAAAGTGCTGGAGGGCAGCATCCGCAAGGGCGGCAACCGGATGCGAATCGCCGTGCGCCTGATCAATACCTCGGATGGGTTTCTGGTCTGGGCTGATGAGTATGAGCGGGAGCTGGCGGATATTTTCGCCATTCAAGATGATATTTCCGGCGCCGTGGTGACAAATCTGCAGCTCCAATTAGCTGGAGCCTGTGGCCCGGGTTCGGCGCGGCATTACACCGAAAATGTGGAGGCCTATTCCCACTATCTTCGGGGAAGGTTCTATTGGAACAAACGGACCACGGATTCGATCAAAAGCGCGGTCAGGCATTTTGAGGCGGCCATTCAAATCGATCCCCACTATGCCCTGGCCTACTCCGGTTTAGCGGACGCCCACATCGTATTGTGCCTGTACGGCCGAGTCGCTCCCGCTGAGGGCATGCCCAGGGCCATAGAGGCGGCTCAACGTGCGCTGCAAATCGATGAATGGCTGCCGGAAGCGCACATCTCACTCGGTTGCGCCAAAGCCATCTATCAATGGAACTGGCATGAGGCGGAGCAAGCCTTCATGCGCGGGATCGAGCTCAAGCCCGATTATGCCGGCGCGCATCACTGGTACGCCATCAATCTGCTGACGCCGCTGGGCCGGTTTGATAAAGCGGTCCTTGAAGCGCAAAGAGCGTTGGACCTGGAGCCCTTTTCGCTCGCCATTCATGCGGCAATCGGACTGGTTTATTATTTCAGCCGCCGCTATGAGGACGCCATCAAATATTTCAAACAGGCTTTGGATAAAGATCCTGATTTTCCCGCCAACCATTTTTTTCTCGGCCAGGTGTACGTTCAAATGGCCCGCTACCAGGAGGCTATGGACTGTTTTCAGCAAGCGATGCAAATAGACCGCGACAACACCAACATGCGCGCCACCTATGCCCATGCCGCCGCAGCCTCCGGCAAAACCGCAGTCGCCCGCGCCCTGCTGGAAGAGCTGTTAACCCTGTCAAAGAAACAGTACGTCTCTGCCTATGACATCGCCTCGGTCTATATCGGCTTGGGAGAAAAAGAAACGGCGCTGTCCTGGCTGGAAAAAGCCGCAGACGAGCACGCCTATTTGCTGAGCTATCTCAAGGTCGATCCCATTCTGGACCGGTTGCGTGAAGAAAAACCGTTCCAGACGATCACGGATAAAATCGTCGGTAATTACTCTGTTCGATGACGCTCATGGTCCGCAGCAGTAAACAAAGCGCCCGTTTTCCCGGCCAGCGAATGAAGGAGTGGTCATGGAGATAAAAGATAACGGCTTTGAGCCGCCGACGGCAGAGCCGCCGGCCATTCGAGTGACGGTCGAGCAGCAGGGGCAGGACAGCCGCGAGCTGCAGTTTCGCAAGGGATTTCTCGTCGGCCGGGAGGACCGCTGTGAAGTGCAGATTTTAAGCCCGGGCGTCAGCCGCCGTCATGCACAGGTTTCTTTTGAGCAGGGGCGCTGGTGGATCGAAGACCTGCAAAGTGCGAACGGCACTTTTTTTCAGGGACAGAGAATCAGCAAAATTCCCCTTGGTGCGGCGGTCAAGGTCGTACTCGGCGTTGCCGGCGATGTGTCGTTGCTCTTTCGTCTGGAACAGCCCTCTGCAGCGGCCATGACCCTGCATGAGGCGCCGCCTTCGGTCACGCAGGTCATTCGGCAGTATTTTGCCCCGGCATCAGGAGAGAGACCGGGTGAACACACTCTGCTCATCCGCGGCGCTTTTAAACGTCTGCAGCTTCAACAAAAGAAAAAATACCTCTGGATCATCGGCGGCGTGCTGGTGATCGCCCTGGCTCTGGCGGCCTACGCCTATGTGCAGCATCTGGAGGTGAAGAAACAAAAAACGCTGGCCACGAAAATGTTTTACAGCATCAAGTCCATGGAATTGGAGTTGAACCATCTGCAGCTGCAGGCGTCGGCGGACAGGGATGCCGCGGCGTTGACCAAGGCCGAACAGGTCCGCAGCCGTCAGTCGGAACTCATCCGCAACTATGAAAAATTTCTCGAGCAGATCAATTTTTATAAAGACGCCAAATGGAGCGAGACGGACCGGGTGATCCTGCACACGGCCCGGATTTTCGGCGAGTGCGAGCTGGGCATGCCGCAGGAATTCCTCGATGAGGTGTATCGATACATCAAACAGTGGAAAAAAACTGATCGCCTGCAAAGAGCTCTCGCTATCGCCCGGGAGAATGGATTCCATCGAATCGTGCCCCGGCTCATGCTGGAGCAGCATCTGCCGCCCCAGTTCTTTTATCTCGCTCTGCAGGAGAGCGACTTTGACAGCAAAACCGTCGGGCCACCCACCCGTTTCGGCATCGCCAAGGGGATCTGGCAGTTCATTCCGGCCACGGCCACGCGCTATGGGCTGAAAAACGGCCCTCTGGTCGGCATCCCCCAGTATGATCCCAAGGACGAACGGTTTCATGTTGAAAAGGCAACCCGGGCGGCGGCCTGTTACATCCGCGATATCTATAACACCGAAGCGCAGGCCTCCGGGCTGCTGGTGATGGCTTCTTATAACTGGGGCGAACGACGAGTGGTGGAGCTGCTGCAGAAAATGCCGCTCAATCCTCAGGAACGGAATTTCTGGGAACTGCTGCGATTATACCGCGGCCAGATCCCCAAACAGACCTACGATTACGTGTTTCACATCTTTTCCGCGGCGGTGATCGGCGAGAATCCGACCCTGTTCGGATTTCAGCTCGACAACCCGCTGCGAGAGGCGCTGCCGGCGGCGGCAGGGTGAGAGCCGGTAATAATGAATACTTTTTCAGCCGCCCGTAACCATTCAAGGGCCCATGCCGATCGCCGGGACGGCGGCGTCCTTTTTCTGTTCTACGGCGTCAGCCTGATGCTCGTTGTTACGGGAAATTTACTTGTTTTTTACTGCCTCGTTGGCTATTTTAGCTGCGAAGTGGAGGGGGAGGTTCAGGCCCTGAGACCTGAGTGCGGCAGTGCGGTTTGAACGAAAGTGGTGGCCGGTGGTGCTCAGCAAACGGATCTTTGCTGCCCAGCTTAAAAATCCGCAAGAGAATTCCTGGTTGTAACAATCCCTTTAAACCAAAACGCATCCATGATACCGCTGGATTCCGCTTGTGCATCAAGCAAGAAGAAATCTGCGCGGTTAAAATCGCACGCGCCGCAAGTCGGAAATGAAAGGAATGGGACATGAAAATCGTTTTCAGCCGTGTCAGCATTATGCTCCTGGGCCTGTTCACTCTGGGATCTATTCTGCATGCGCAGATCGTTGACCCGAAAGAGACGGCCAAACGCCAGGCCACAGACAGGACCAACAGCCATATCGAACGAGGCGTGGATGAAGGTC
Source organism: Candidatus Zhuqueibacterota bacterium (assembly GCA_022706175.1). The sequence goes on from JAKJDB010000018.1 coordinate 9,151, forward strand.
TCAATCAGATCGGCAAGGGGCTCGGCAAGTTTGTGAAAAAGAAAAAGGAGACGGCCGACAGTGAGGCGACGGAAAAAACGGCTGCGGAAGAGGCTGATGAAGCACAGGAGGGTGAAGGATCTGAAGAATCCCGGCTTCCGTCTTCTGCCGGCGCATCCGGCGAATCGGCCCGGCCAAAGCTGGAGAGCACCACGCAGTACGATTTCGTCCCCGGCGACCGGATTCTCTTTTTCGATGATTTCTCCCACGATGCGGTTGGCGACTTTCCCGCCCTCTGGACTTCCAACGGCAGCGGCGAGGTCAAGACGATCAACATCGCATCCGGCAAATGGTTTCATATGAACGGTGAGGATGCCGTTTACTGCTATGGTAAAAAGATCGATTTTCCCGATAACTTTATCATCGAGTTCGATATCATCCCTGATGAGGAGTACACTCACGGTTCGACGCTTACCGTCTACAGCGACAACCCCGAAGAGCCGATGGAACTGAACAGCGATCTTTATCCCGGCACAGCCGGTCTGCACATCACCATGAAAAAAGAGGGCTGGGAGACCAAAGGCTACGCCGGCGCGGATGACGCCTGGCTCGAGGGGCAGGCGGCCAGAAATCCGCTTCGCACCGAGCAGATCAACCATGTCGTCATCTGGGTACAGAAGAGAAGGGTGCGGATCTATCATCAGGGCGCCAAAGTGCTTGACGTTCCGACCAATATCCATTCGGGGGTGAAATTCGACCGGCTGCGCTTCTCCGGCTGGGATGCCGCAAGCTACCCGATGATCACCAACCTGCAGATCACCACAGCTTCGCCCGACACCCGCAGCAAGCTGCTCACAGAAGGCAGACTGATCACCTATGGCATCGCCTTTGACGTCAACAACGCCGAGATCAAGCCCGAGTCCTACGGCACGCTGAAAAGCATCGCCGATGTGCTCACGGAGAATCCCGGCGTGAACGTAAGAATCGTCGGCCATACGGACAGCGACGGCGATGACAGCGCCAACCTCGCCCTGTCAAAGCGGCGGGCGGAATCGGTCAAGAACGAATTGATCAAAACGTTCGGCATCGAAGCGGCGCGCATGGAAACCGAGGGCGCCGGCGAAAGCCGACCGGTCGCAGCCAACGACACCGCTGTCAATAAGGCCAAGAACCGCAGAGTCGAGTTCATCAAAAAGTAGCAAAAGGGCGGCCCTGGCTCAAGGGGCCGCCCTTGATTTTTCCTTCGTCAGAGAGCAGAACGTCCCGAGCCGTCACCTGAGCAGCACGCCGCTTTTGATCGGCGCGGGCATGGGAACATCGCCTTTGAGCGCCGGCCAGAGGATCTCATTCAGCTCGTCAAAATCGGCCAGGTCATAATTCGACCAGTCCAGCAAGGCCGAGCGGCGAGAGCCTTCGCCGTGGCTGAGAAAGCTTTTTCCGTTACTCGGCCGGTTTCTTTCATGGATTCGGCGTCCAGCAGGCTCACCATCTCTTCCCACCAGTTCGAAACCGCCAGGGTCTTGCCGTCGGGCGACGGCGCTGCGCCATAGGGACGGTAGCCCACCTGGCCAAATGTCTGCAGGCTGAAATCCGGGCCGCTCAGGCGATAGACCTGTCGTTGTTGATGTCGACGACATAGAGCGTCCCGTCGTGCCCCATGGTGACGCCGGATACGAACAGCTCGCGGCGCAAGGGATCGAAAGCCATTCCGCTCCAGTTTTTCGCGATTGGAAAGCCGGCGATTATTTTTCTGTGGTCAGATCGATGAGGTTGATGCTGTGATTATGCCAGCCTGCTGTATTGACAAACGCCCTTCCGCCGTCCGGGCCGACGATGATCCTCATGGCCATGTCCCCCGGAAGCGGCAGAGAACGGCCGGTTGGAGAGATAAGCCAGGTGTCGGGCAGAGTAATGGATTTTCCGTCCGCCGCCGTGCCGGGCCGCAAGATCCTCTGATGGGGTCCGGCGCAATGAATAAGCGCGAGTAGAAGGAGCCACCCTGTTAAACAGATTACGTTGATTGATTGTTTTTTCATAACAAACCTTCATTCGCCAAAGGGAGTGTCCTTGGAACAGAAAAGCCGCTGTTACGGATCGATGTATCAAGTGCGCTCGAGCTGCCGGCCGGCAGCCGATGGACGGCCAGGCAATGGATAAGGATGCTTTGCATCTTTATTTTAGCATCAGGCATGCCATTGGCTCTTGTTTTTTTCTTCGGATAATCTAGCTGTTCAACGTCTTAATTCAATTAAGCGAATTGGCTGACAGGGTTCTTCCCCGCTTTTTATTGCTTTTCAGGCTTTGGGGAGAAAGTGCTTGCATTTTTTGGGTAAAATGGGTATAATGCCTGGGAGATTTAGATTGCTGCTAATTCTAGAGTGGGGTAGATTGGCATGATCTAGAAAGCATAAATGGAGCCAGCGCGATGGCTTAATTTATGCTTTTTTTATTCCATCCTGTGTCTGGCATTTTCCATGCCATCCCCATGCTCTGATTAATACGTTTAATGTAATCCAATCGTCTTAGGGTCACCTTTCGGCTATCCTGGATGGAGAGTGCAATCTGCATGCGTGCGTCGAGCTTTGATCGAGCTGGTCACACTATGTGGAGGTTCTCGCATCAAAATGTGGAGGGTACCATGAAGAAAAACCGGATGGTTTTAATGGCCGTTTTATTCCTTTGCGGAATCGGTATGGCCGGCAATGAAGATACCAATAGCTTTCCTAAGGGGCAGTTGGTTAAGATGCTTCCACTCTCCACGGGATCCGGGAGCGGCAAGGCTTTGCTCAAGCCGAATAAATTGTTTTATCAGCCTTTTAATGAATCCGTCGACGGTTGGGTGTTGACGGGCGAGTGGCATATAGGAAAATTGCCGGCTGATGAGGGAGGCGCAGTGGCTTTGGCTTCCACGCGACAAACCACGTATCAGGCGCGGCTCGACAGTCGGTCGATCGGTCCGAGGATCGACTTGCCGGTGATCGACCCAAGCAGGCAAAAGGTGATGCTCTCATTACGAGAAAAATATGAAATTGAGAGCGGCTATGATCAGGGTTATCTGGAAGTATCAACCGATGATGGGGCTTCGTGGATTTCTATACACGGTCGATCCGGCAAAAGCGACTGGAGCGAAACTCTGGTAGATATAAGCCAATTTTCTGGAGAAACGATTCGTCCTGCTTTTCGTTTGTTGACGGATGACTCTGAAGAATTCTCCGGCTGGCAGATAGAATCGATAGGCATTGAACTCCAGGCGATTCCGCAGCTGGATGCCTCGCTGGTTAGCCTGAACCCTCAGGGGTTTCCTTATATTTACATGAATGTGGCGGTTAATTCAGGTACTTCGGTGCTCAATCAGACAAATTTCGCGGTTTATGAAAATGGCGTTTTGCAGACCGATTATTATCAAGTTGCGCCTCCGCAAACCGGAAGCGGAAGCCGCCTCTCCGATATCGTCTTTTTGATGGACAACAGCGGAAGCATGGGAGACGATCAGGCCGCTGTCTACAGCAACGTACGCAGCTTTGTCGATAATTTATCCGCTTCCGGGGTCAATTATGCGCTTGGGTTATGCCGTTTCGGCATGTTGGAAAACAATGGAAATCCGACCTTTGAAAATAGCGGTCAATTTACCCAGGACGCCGACTATTTCAAGAATACGCTCTGGTCGTATAATACGGTTTATGGTTCGCGCGAACCCGGATATGATGCGGTCGTACAATCCTGCAGTGCATTCAGTTTTAGGCCGGGCACACAAAAGATTTTTATTCTGATAACGGATGAGGAACCGAACCAGGGAAGCTCGACAGTGAACCAAGTATTAAATGCCTGTACCTCGGCGTCCGTAACACTTTTCGTGCTGACAACGGCGGAACTTAATTCCTATTATACCTCGCTGACCACCGCAACCAATGGGGCGATTTTTGATATTCGCGCAAATTTCAACACGATATTACAGTATATCTCATCGCAGGTCTCCAATAACTATGTGGTGCAATACCGTTCCAGCAATCCGATTGCAGATGGGGTAGAGAGACAAGTGGAAGTACGGATCAACTGGAATGCAGAGCGTACTTCTGTCTTTGGCAGCTACGTTCCCGGCGCTGCGCCGCAAATCATCCGCACGGCAGCGACCTTGGCACTGGAAGCGCAAGCCTGGGCGGCCCACTCTTCCTTGATCATCGAGGTAGAGGTGATTGATCGATCTGCACCCTACGTGACTTCGGTAACGCTGTATTATCGAACCACCGGATCCAGGAATTATTACTCGATCGGGTTGACGCGAGGGGCGGGCTCCATATGGAGAGGACAGATTCCAGAGTCCATTGTCAATACCCCAGGGGTCGATTACTACCTGACCGCCTCGGATGGAGCCACCACCGTGTCCACACCGGCTGTAAATCCCATCGATGCACCCTACCAGATCGCTGTTTTGCCGAACACGGCGCCTTCGATCGTCCATACGCCCATCACGCACGCGGCAAGAGGATTGCCTGTTTCCATAACCATCGAGGCCAGAGATGTGACGAATCGATTAGCCGCCGTTCGGCTTTATTATAAACGCACAGGCCAGTTGACCTATGAATCAAAAGAGTTCATGTACGTTTCAGGCAACACCTATGTTTGCGAAATTCCGGCGGAATATGTCACTCTGAACGGAGTGGATTATGTGATAAAGGCTTGGGATGATCTAGGGGTGGCCACTACCCATGGAACCTTTGATCTTCCTCACACCATTTCAACGTCTGCCAGTGGAAGCTGGCGTCCTATCCTTCTTGATCCGGTCGCGAACAAAGTGGGTATGGGGATCGATCTCTGGCTTTCCTGGGAAGCCAGCACGGGTGCGACCGCTTACAGGATCGTCCTTGATGACGATGCTTCTTTTTCTTCACCTGAATTTTCCCGCGATAATTTCTCGAAAACACGGATTTTCGTATCAGGGCTGGAATATGCGACCAAGTATTACTGGCGGGTTCAATCCAAAAATTCCCAGAGCACCAGCGATTGGTCGCAGGTGTTTTCTTTCACGACTATGGGCCAGCCCCCGGTCGCTATCACGGCGCCGAGTCAATATGTGCTGTCGTATCTGCAGGAGGGCGATCAATGCTACACCGATCGGGATTATACGATTTACAGCCTTCCATCGGGTCTGAGAAAGAATCTTTGCATTAAAACGGCCAATGGTGATAAAAAGAATTCCAGTTCAAGCTATATCACGTTTAATCTGACAGAACCCGCAATTCTCTACATTGCTTACGACCAACGCTCAACTTCGCCGCCCAATTGGTTAATCAACAACGGATTTATTCCTATCCATGAAAAATTAGTGATTTTAGAATTGGATGGTTCATTGACCGTCATGATGCTTTGGAAAAAAACGCTTCAACCGGGTGCGCACGTTTTAGGAGGCAACCTGGCCGCCGGCGCAGTTGGAGCGGCGATTAATTATCTGGTTCTATTCGGTTTTAGTTTTGATCCTTTTGCCTTGCCGGAGATCATCAGCCCGGTGCAAAAGGAAAAGTATGTATCGATCAATCCGACCAAATTTGTCTGGCGTAAATTTCCAGGGGCCAAGTGGTACCATTTTAATCTAAACACGGCAGAAAGCGCTGCCAATGTGATTGTTTATGATTACGGTATAACGGATACGACCTTCCAGGTGAATAATTT
>JAKJDB010000505.1 GCA_022706175.1 Candidatus Zhuqueibacterota bacterium
CGGTCGGCGGTTCTTTTTTATGATACAAAAATTATCCCATAAATCAAACATAAAAGAAACCATGGATCTCTCCATCATCATACCGGCCTACAACGAAGCGCATAAAATCAGCCGGGACATTATTGAGGCCGGCGCCTTTCTCCGCCATCATCACCTTCAGGGCGAGATCCTGGTGGCGGACGACGGCAGTGAGGACGGCACCGCAGCCATGGCCAGGGAGGCGGGCAAAGGGTTGACGCTGCACGTTCTGGAAAATGCAGCCCATCACGGCAAAGGCTATGTGGTACGGCAGGGCGTTATGGCGGCTCAGGGCCGCCTCATCATGTTCAGCGACAGCGGCTCCTGCACACCGTACGATTTCGCCGCGGTGGGCATAGAACTGATCGAGCGCGACCAGTGCGACTGTGCGCATGGATCGCGGAAAATGCGCGGTAGCGTCATCCGCCATCCCCAGCCCCTCAACCGGCGAATCATCAGCATGATGATCCGCTGGGTGTTCATACTCTGGCTCAAAGTGCCGGCGCGGCTGACCGACACCCAGTGCGGATTTAAACTCTACCGCGGTTCAGCGGCTAAAATCCTCTACGCCCAGTGCCGAACCGAAGGATTTCTCTTTGACCTGGAGATCATCCTGCGCGCGCTGCAGCATAACATGCGCATTCAAGAGTTTCCTATCGAGTGGCGGGCGGATCGGGACAGCCGGCTGTCCGCCAGCAGAAATTTCCTCGGCATTTTGCGGGAACTTTATTCTCTCAAAATGATCCTGCGAAGCCTTGCGGCAGAAAACGAAATGCACCGGCGAAGCCGTTGAATATTTGTATTCTATAAATCTGGGTTGGAGCGAACAGCCATCTCCTGCGTTAGGAACCCGCAGCCCTTTGTTCTGAAAAGCAAAAGGCGAAGCATCTATCGACGAACAGCTCCTATGCCTGTCGCGGGTTCAGTGCGTCGCTGGATCCTTCGGCGCTCAGAATATGCAGACAGACGCGGCAATTAGCTGTCTTGCGCCTCAGGAGGACAAGATGGAAGCAAGGAGTCCATCGTCTTGCAAAGCCATCCCTTGTGTCGTTCCGAGCCCGCAATCCCGTATTCCAACGAACCTGATGCAGTCGCAAAGGGCGAGGAATCTAGCGACGCACAGCTCCTATGCCTGTCGCAGGTTCAGTGCGTCGCTGGATCCTTCGGCGCTCAAAATATGCAAATAGACGCAGAAATTAGCTGTCTTGCGCCTCAGGAGGACAAGATGGGAAAACGGAATCTAGCGTCGCACAAAATCCAACTCTTTCACATTTCATGTGCGTCGCTGGATCCTTCATCAATCGATCAACCATTGGGGAGAGAATCAATGAATGCAAGTCTCCTTCGCGAACAACAATTTCATAACAAAATTTTTCAGGACCATTCTCGAACCCAAGCTGCGAAATTTTATTCCACCACCCAAAGCAGCCGGCAATGGTATCAATCCTTGCTGTTGGCGGATTGCAACAATAAATCCGTTCTGGAGTATGGCTGCGGCGAAGGCAGCTATTCCTATCTGTTGGCAGAGCACGGTGCAACCGTCACCGGCATAGATATCTCAAATATCGGCATAGAAAATGCAGAGAGAGAAAAAAAGAAATCTGCGCATGCTGACCGTCTGACCTTTGCCGTGATGGATGCTGAAAGTACGACGTTCCATGACAGCTCTTTCGATCTGATCTGCGGCAGCAGCATATTGCATCATTTGAATGTCACAAAGGCCTACGACGAAATCCGCCGGATTCTCAAGCCGGATGGCAGAGCTGTTTTCCTCGAGCCGTTGGGGCATAATCCATTGATCAATTTATACCGAAAACGCACACCCGCCCTGCGCAGCCCGGACGAACACCCCCTTTTACTTAAAGATCTTCAGGCCGCCGGCGATTTTTTTTCAAGCCTCATGATAAACTATTTTCATCTTTTTTCTCTGTTGGGAGTTCCCCTGCGCAACGTTTTCGTTTTTCATCCACTCATGCACTTCCTCGAGGCAGTTGATCGAACAGGCTTCTCGGTCTTGCCCTTCCTGCGCAAGTACGCGTGGACGACGGTATTTGTGTTAGCTTTGCCCAAAAAAGGATGAGGGGCAATGAACCCTTTCATTCTAAACCAATGGGAGTAAAAAATGACTTTGGCGGAACTCTATTTGCCGGAATTCGATCAGGAGACCGGCAACACCCGCAAAATGCTGCAGCGCATACCAGCGGACAAACTAGCGTGGCGGCCACACGCTAAATCCATGAGCCTGGCCGGACTGGCCACCCATCTGGCCAATATCTTTAGCTGGATGCCCATGATCCTCGAGCAGCCCTCCCTGGACCTGGCGCCGAACGGAGTGGCCCTGCCCCATTTAAAGCCGGCAGAATCGGTCGAGGAGATAGTGCAGGCGTTTGAACAGAATGCGGCCCGCGCCCGCGCCGCGGATGATGAACAACTCGGCGGGCCCTGGTCGCTGCTGATGAACAGCCGGGTGATGTTCACGCAACCGCGTTTTGTCGCGATCCGTTCTTCGGTGTTGAATCATTTGATCCATCATCGCGCCCAGTTGGGACTCTATCTGCGGCTCAACGACGTGGCCGTGCCCGGCATGTATGGCCCTTCGGCCGACGAAACAGGGGTGTGATCGAAACAGGTGTGAAAGAGGAGTACGGCGGGCCCGCTCACCGGCCTTGCCGCGAGATGGCGAGATTGGCCAAGCGGTCCGCCCGCTTGTTTTCAACACGAGGGACAGCGCGGATGGAAAAGGAGTGCAACCGGCGGATGGCCTCTTCGGCGCGGAAATAGAGCGGCAGCAACCGTTCGTTCTTCACCTGATAGTCGCCGCTGATCTGGCCGACCAGCAGTTCGCTGTCGCTGTGCAGGGAGAGCGCGTGATAGCCCATCTCCTCGGCCAGATCCAGGGCTTTGAGCAGAGCATGGTATTCGGCCGCATTGTTGGTCTGTTCGCCGATGTATTCATAATGCTCATGCAGCACAGCGCCGTCGGCGTCGCTGAACACAACGCCGATTCCAGCCGGGCCGGGATTCCCCTTGCTGCCGCCATCGATATGAACTTTGATGACTGCGGCGGATTTATCCAACCATACTTTCTTCACGCGCTCGCAAAAACGCTGCCAATGCTCTTCGGCGATGCCCAAGTGCTGAGCGGTCACTTTATCAACGATCAATTGAAAAACAGCTGCATCGGTCATGTGAGGTCCTGTCCTTTCATCAAGTTGGCGCCGCCTGAGCGTTGAACC
>JAKJDB010000506.1 GCA_022706175.1 Candidatus Zhuqueibacterota bacterium
CGAATCATTTTTCAGATTGATCCACACCTTATCGCGTTCATCCCAAAATCCGGCGGAAAGCGTTTCCGGCCACTGGCCGGAGCGGTGAAAGTGCAGCTGAACCGTTTTTTTCGATTGGTTGGTGGCGACCGTGATATTCCAGATATAGCCTTCGGCCGGACGGCGGAAATCCGTAGCCCAGGATCGGCCGCTCGAATCCATAAAAGCAAGAGTGACAAAATCGCCGACCGAGTAGGGCTCTGGGTACTTGGCCATCGGTAGGTCGCCGGACGCCACCCCGATGTAGTTGTTGTCATCCACCGCAGCGTCGGCCTGCGCAGTGATGTGGTACAGCCAGTCAGCGCCCTTGAAAGCGGTTTCAGCCGGCATCTTGTTCAGCGTTGCCGCGGACTCGAGCGCCGGCATGACCAGCTTGGCCTGGTCATGATCGGAATAAAAGCTGTACCCCTGCCAGGGTTTCATCTGCGCGACCTCAAACGGCAGCAGCCAGCGTCCCTCGTAGGCGTAGGGGCCGATCACTTTTTGTGTATCCGCACCTGTCGCTTTTAGAATATCGCTCCAATCCACATTAAAGGCATAAGGATTGGCCACATCGTTCCATCCTTTGGTGAGGGTGATGGCAAAGGATGGATGAACAGCCACCGAGACGCCGGGACCGCTGTCCAGCGCCACATCCGGCAGTGTCGTGATCAGCCAGAACGATCGTCCCGGTTCAATCCGGCCCAGCTGCGGATATTCGCTAAACGAAGAGGTGACGGTCTCCCAGGAGAACGATCGCCATTTGCGCTTGTCATAAGCGCCGAGGTCATCCTCGAACACCGCCTCAGGCCGCGGGTCATCGATCTGAATGGGAAAAGACACCAGCTGATAACGGCCGACCTCAGTGCCCGCGACAGGCGGCGCCGGCCGCAGCAGGCCGTTGTTGTTGGCGCCGACCAGACGCACGCGCAGACTAAAACTGGACGGAGTCTGTTCCAAAGCCGGTTCTCGCCGCAACGTCAACCCATCCGTGGACCAGAGAATATATTCCAGGCCGCGCGCCCCCAGGGCAGAAGCAGGGATGGTCGCGCTGAAAGTGCTGTCATCCATCCGGTTCATCCCCAGGGTGGTGCGAAAACGGCTGCCGGCCGGGCCGTACTGCAGGCTGGCGGATTCGATGCGGTTTTCATCATGGATGATCGCCTGAATGCTCACCGGAGTGTTCTCCAGCACCGGAGTCTGTGCCGCTGTGTGCTTGATCCGCGGCGGAGTGCTGTCCAGACCCAGCGCCAGAGTTTTCGCCGCGGAAAAATTGCCGGCGCTGTCGCTCAGCATCACCTGCACCTCATAGCGGCCGTCCAATGCGTTGATCACCTTGAGCTCTGTCGTCAAGGCGCCGTATGCGGGCACGGCTTTTATCTGCACCGGTTCGGGCAGCTGCGGCTGTGATAGAGTGCACTGATAGGGATGGACTTCATGAAAGTGAATCAGGAGCGCAAGCCGGCCGGTCTTTTTCTGATTGAACCAATCCGGGGGCAGAGCCGGAGACACCCAGCGCAAGCTGTCGATCACCGGAGCCACCGGGTCATAGCGCAACAGGATGGATGCCGTTTTCCTGTAATCCATATTGCCTTTGCCGTCCGCCAGCCAGAGATACACTCTTTGTGATTCTGTTTTGCGGATCGTCAACGCCAGCGGCTGCACGGCTGCCAGCGTGCCGGATGTATCCGTCTGACTGGTGGGCGCAGCATCAAATTTCCAGAAAACACGGGCGATGGAACTGGGATCCTGGGGATTTTCCCAGGTGAGTAAAAACAGGTTGCTTTTTTGCCAGGGGCTCGGAGCAGCGCCGCCGGCCATGAGGTTTTTCGGCGTATCCGGCGCAGTTCGATCCACCATGGCGGTGTCGATCAAAGTGACGGTTTCCGCCTGATCGGCGAACAGCTCGCGAAGGCCCACTTGATCCCAGGCGGCGATTTCAAACGAGTAACGATGTCCATGCACGCCGATGTAGCGGAGCGAAGTGGTGCGTACGCGCTGTTGCCACAGGTACCATGGTCCGTTGTCCACGCGCATGCGTATGTCATATTCGCCGGATAATCCGGAACCGTCGCCGTCGCTGCCGGCGTTCACGCCGTTCCAGCTGATCTCAAACTCCGGGCTGATGCTGACCACCGGCGACAGCGCCCGGCTGCCCTGCGGCGCTGTGCCGTCCACGCCCAGATGCAGAGTGTCAACCGCCGTTTGTCCGGCTTTATCCGAGAAACGCACCGGCACGGAATGCCGGCCGTCGTTCAAACCCGTGATCGGCACTGCGGCGGTCAGCCAACGCCGGCTGCCGGCTGCGGACACGGCCTGAGAGACCGACGGCATGGAGCCGGGCAGTTGAATGTGCAGGGAATCAGGGAAGAGTTCGCTGTACTGCATCCGCATCATGGCTTCGCTGGTTGAAAGGCGATTCACCCACACGCCCTGATAAACGGCATTCTGGACATAGAGGCTGTCGATGACCGGCGCTGCAGCGTCATAGCGCAGTGTAACAAAGCTGTTGTTTTTAAAATCGGCGTTGCCGCGGCCGTCTTCAAGCCAGACGTACAGGGTGCGGCTGCCCTCGTTCGGCATCACATAGGCGACCGGCGGCTTGCTGCGCCAGCTGCCGGTGGTATCTAGGGCATGCGTCGGCGGCATCCCGACTTTGTAATACGCCGTGCGGATGCCGCTGGCATCCACAGGATTTTTCCAGCTCAGTTCAAAAGCCGGCGAGGTACTCCAACCGGCCGGCCAGGCGGCGAGCTCCTGAGGTGCGGCGGGGGGTGTCTGATCGTTTACCGTTGTGTCGACCAACGTAAAGCACTCGGCGCGGCCGAGTCTCGGCTCAGCGTTCTGCAGCAGGTCATAGCCGATGGCTTCAAACTCGTAGCGGTGGCCCTGTTGGCCGGTAAAGGAGGCTGAGCGCTGACGGCTGCGGCTGAGCCAGTTCTGCCACCCGGTCTGATTGTCGTTCACCCACACATCGTAGACATAGGCGATGCCCACGCCGTTGCCGTCCTGTCCAGCGGACCAGGAGATGGGAAACGTTCGTGCCGCAGAGGTCTCTTGCGCAGAGGCCGCAACACCGGCGGGAGCCGTCTGATCCAGCCGCAGCGTGTCCCGGCGGCTGGCGGCATTGCCGGCGCTGTCGACCAGCGTGCTGATCAGCAGAAAGGCGCCGTCGCTGCGTCCGGAGATGGGTACATTGAATGTGAATTCAATATCAGTGCCGCTGTTGGGATT
>JAKJDB010000507.1 GCA_022706175.1 Candidatus Zhuqueibacterota bacterium
CAAGATGACGCTCTGGGGCAACTTTTGTCCCGACCTGCCGCATCAACCGCTCAACTCGCTCGAGATGCTGGCCGGACTCAAAGTCTGCCACCGCCTCAGCGGCAAGGCGCGGTTTGATCAGGCTTATCGCATGTTGATCGACCGCTATCATTACGACGACCATCAGCTGGAAGCCAAGGTGATCTGGCCGCAGGAATGGCGCAACCGCTGGGATGACAACCACGCGGCGAAATCTCTGTACATGCTCCTGCGCTATGAAAAGGACCGTTCGTTGCTGATCAAATACCGGATGAATTTGAATCGCCACTGGTTCGTCTGGCGCACCCATGATTTCAGTTTTGAATGCGACGCGCTGTACGTTCTTCTCTATCAGGCGCTCACCGGCGAAAACGTCCTCACGGCCGAACGGATCCAGGCTATCAAAAATCTATCGGGCTTCGAACGGCGTGAGTCTGAATTCAAAATTCCCGGCAGCGGGGGAGTGAGACGGGTTCGCGCCATGGAGCAGAAAAGCAATTGCACGTTGATTCAGACCTACTGGTTCGGACGGTATTACGGACTTGTCGATCCATCCTGGTGATAAAACCTGGTCATGACCGGCCGCCTGTTTGCTAAAGCCACTCCTTAGATCACCTACTATGTTATACCGCGGACCTGTTGCAGGAATGCGCTGATGAAAAGAGCAGCCTGTTTTTTCGCACTCCTCGTTCTGACCGCCGGCTCGTGGGCGGATGTGCCGCAAACGATGGACTTGAGCCAGGGGTGGAAGTTCAGACCTGAGCCGGCCGGGCCCATGCCCGCCTGGCAGAGCGCTTGGGTCGCTGACACAGACTGGGCGGTTTTGGAGGCCGGCCGCTGCTGGGAGGAACAGGGCTTTGCCGACACCGACGGATTCGCCTGGTACCGCAAAGAGATGAACGTGCCCGCAGAATGGGCCGGCCGATCGGTATGGCTGATCCTGGGCGCGGTGAACGACGCATTCAGTCTCTATTGCAATGCGCAGCCGGTGAACACCTTCGGCGACAACAGTCAAAACAGCGTGGCCAACATTCCGTCTCTGGCGAATCTACAGCCCTTTCTCAAGCCCGGCCGCAAGAATGTGCTGGCGTTGCGTGTATGCGACTGGGGCGGCAGCGGCGGCATCTGGCAGCCGCCCTGTTTGCTCACGGTGGACAAGGCGGTGATCGATCGATTCCCCTTGCTCTTTTGTCAGCGTGCGCCTGATACGAATAGGATCGAGGCGGTGTTAAACCTCACGCCGCTGGGCCGGAACTGGGACCGGTGCCGGGTTGAGTTCTCTCTGGCCGAGGCTGCGACCGACCGGATTTTGCGACGTACCCTGCATACGTTGAGCGACGATCCAGGCGTGCTTTGTGAAAGCTTTACCCAGCCGGCCAAAGTCCGCTGCCGCCTGACCGCCCGGCTGTTCTCGCCGAACAACGCGGTGCTGCTGGAACGCTCACGAGCCGTTGAGCCCCAGGCTGATCCGGCCGCTACTGAGCCGGGATTCAAAGTGCTGAACAACTTGGTCACCGAGCTGCTTCGCCGGCCGCTGTCGCCGGGGCCGGCGCTTACGGCGCCGTTTCACAATCCCCGCGACGGCTGGATCTTTTTCGCTCTGCCGGGCCTGTCGGAAAGCGTGAAAGCTGAGGTGAACCAGCGCGTTCCATTGAAATGGCGATTGAATCCCATGGACCGTACGCCGGAGGCCATGCTCTATCTCCCCAAAGGCATGCACACGCTGCGGCTGAGCGGACTTGAGAGCGGGGAGCTGGTCGTTCGTGCGGTGCCGGAGATCGTCTTTAGCCAGTATCCGAGCACGCCGCATCTCGAACCCTTTGGGCCCTATGACTGGGAATTTTTAACGCGTCATGTGCTCTCGCAGGTGAACACTATTGTGACCGGCGATGTTCCGGATCATTTGGCAGAATGGCAGGCGGAAGGGCGCAAGTGGCTGGTCCACGCCTCTCTGCCGGGGCTTGGCGAAAAAATTCCGCCGCCGGCCGATCAGGTTTACAACACCTGGGCGTCGAATCCGGGCGTCACCCAGCCCGAATTCGGCGGCATCATCGTCGATGAATTCATGCTCACTTCCAGCGAGCTTTATCAGCCGTGGACCGAGGCGATGGTCCGGCTGCATCAGCATCCCGGCTTTGCCGGAAAACGGTTTTATGCCTATTGCAACGATCTCTTTCAGAATCCCTATCTGCCGGCCTTTAATTTCAGTCAGTCGCTTTTACTCCACAAGGGCCGGTTTGCTCTGGAGCGTTATCTGCCCCTACCGGCCACAGAGGCCGAGGCCCGCATGCAGTTCGATAAAGAATTCCGCCATGCGGTCCTGGTCGGCGGTCACCAGCTGCCTGGATTGAAAGAACATCTGGTGATTGTCCTCGGCTACATGTCGGATCCGCCGGAGATGCTTGACCGATTGCCGCAGATCAATTACAAGACCTTCATCGATATGCAGCTGCACTTTCTCGCCACGGATCCTGCGATGAGCGGCTTGTTCGGCATTCAGGAGTATCTGTCGAGTTATGCGGATGAGGAGGTGCTGCGCTGGGCCCATCGTCTGTTGCGGCATTATTGCATTGAAGGAAAGCGCACTCGCTTCACCTCAGAGCCGTACCTTTTGCCGCATATCAAGAATCCGGATTTTCTGGACGGACTGGAAGGCTGGCAGGCGGAACCGGCTGAGAGCGGCGCCATTCGACCGGGAAAACTGGAAGCATTCAGTTGGCTGCAGGGGCGCTACCCGCGCATCGCGCAGGGCGATCAGGGGATGCTGTTCAAACGGTCCGGCCGTGGAGCGAACCGGCTGCGTCAGCGTCTGCAAGCCCTGCAACCCGGCCACTGGTACTCGGTCAAGCTGATCTCCGCAGACGTTCGTCATCTGGAGGTGAAACAAAAGCTGGGATTGGCCGTGGAACTGGACCGCGTCCGCTTGGATTCGACCCGCAGTTTTCACTTTGTTTTCCCCAGCAATTACGCGCATACGTTCGGACCCTATCATGCGGGTCATCCTGCCTGGATCAACTATCAGCGGATCGTTTTCCAGGCTTTAGAGCCGTCGGCTGAACTGACCATCTCCGACTGGCGGGGCGACACGCCCGGCGGCCTGGAAGGGCAGGAGATCCTGTTCAATTTCATTGAAGTGAAGCCCTATTACAGAGAAGATTGCCATTAAAGGAGCTGCTAAAAAAATGAGGTTCAGAATCTTGGCCATCGCGGCGCTGATCGGCGCAGCTCAC
>JAKJDB010000508.1 GCA_022706175.1 Candidatus Zhuqueibacterota bacterium
CCGCCTAGCTTGCAATCCGCGCAGGCCGACAGACTGTTATATGAACCCCGTTTGGGAAGGAACCACTACATGCCTCGCGAAACGCAGGAAAATTTAAACGGCACCCTGATGGAGAAAAAGTCCTCATTCAAGATCAAACATCTGCGCTGGTATATCTGCGCGCTGCTGTTCTTTGCCACAACCATCAACTATATCGATCGCCAGGTTCTTGGCATTCTGGCGCCGGACCTGGAGGTGGAGATCGGCTGGAGTGAACTGGCCTACGGCCGCATCGTCATCGCCTTTCAGCTGGCTTATGCTGTGATGATGCTCTTTGCCGGCCGCATCATCGACCGCATCGGCACCAAACTGGGTTTCACCATTGCGATCATCTGGTGGTCCATCGCCGCCATGGCCCATGCCTTGGCCAAATCGGCGTTTGGTTTCGGCGTCGCCCGCTTTTTCCTTGGCATCGGTGAAGCGGCCAATTTCCCTGCCTCCATCAAGACCATTGCAGAGTGGTTTCCAAAAAGCGAGCGTGCTCTGGCCACCGGCATTTTCAACGGCGGCACCAACATCGGCGCCATCATCGCGCCCATGGCTGTGCCGTTGATCGCCGCCCACTGGGGATGGCAGGGCGCGTTCATTGTGACCGGCGCTTTGGGCTTTCTCTGGCTGTTCGGCTGGTGGTACTTGTATGATCAGCCGCAAAAGCACAAACACCTGGAGGCCAAGGAACTGGTCTATATTGAAGACGGTGCGGAAGAACCATTGACTGAGAAAACACCGTGGAAAAAATTGTTCGGTTACCGGCAACTCTGGGCCGTCGCTCTGGGCAAAATGATGACCGATCCCATCTGGTGGTTCTATCTCTTCTGGTTGCCGAAATTCCTCGCCAAGAATCACCACATTCGCGGCGTTGACCTGATCCCCTACCTGACCACGGTCTATATCATCTCGGACGTGGGTTCTATGCTGGGCGGTGGACTGTCCTCCTATTTCATTAAAAAAGGCTGGACCGTGAACCGCCATGCTGATCTTCGCCTGTTTGGTGCCGCTGGTCATCATCGCCGGCTTGACCCAAAGCGCCTGGACCGCTGTGTTGTTGATCGGTCTGGCCGCCGCCTGCCATCAGGCCTGGTCTGCCAACATCTTTACCCTGGCTTCGGACATGTTTCCGCGCAAAGCGGTGGGCTCGGTGGTCGGCATCGCCGGTTGCGCCGGCGGCTTGGGCGGCATGGCCGTGGCCGAGTTCGCCGGCCGGGTGCTGAACACTAATCCGAACTATTATCTTCCCATGTTCATCGTTGCAGGGCTCGCCTATCTAAGCGCCCTGATGGTGATCCAAATTCTGGTGCCCAAGCTGGAGCCGGCTAAATTGGATTGATCTTGCTGTAAAAAAAAGCCTTGTTCCCATGAACAAGGCTTTTTTTTTACTCCTTTCGGTCAGAGCGGCCAGATGGTGATGTCGGCATCGGTCAGCTCCTGACCGGCGCTCACATAGATAGCTGAGTAGCCCACATAGGTCAACTGATTTCTCTGCACAGCGCCGATCACGATATAGTTCAGGCCAGTCACACCGCGCACCATCCCTTCGGCAAAGGCGCCGCCCTCAGGCACGGTCAGGATGGTCTCCGACGCCGGCCTGTCGAAAGCATCGGATAAAATGGCCTTCCACATATCCCAGGTCGGCATCTTGTCCGGGTCCGAGATCATGGATTCAAACGCGGAGTGATACTGGTAATGCGCAGTGGATGAAGAAAAATCCTTTAACGAGGAGAATGCGCTGATGTCAAAAACCATCACCCGCAGGGCGTCGAAATCAATGTATTCGACTCGAGTGGCGATAGAGATCTCATCCATTCTGCCCCAGAACGGATAGGCGATCGCAGCACCGGAATAGCCTGCGCCCAGCAGCATCTGCCTGGAGCAGGAGGAGATCACGCCGCTGAACGGCTCTTCCGCCTCTGCCCGGCCGTCCAATCGCAGGCCGTATTTTCCCGAATCAGGCTGCACAAAAGCCTGCAGATGATGCCAGGTCCTGGACGCCGGTACCGAACGGCCTGCGATGGTCATGATCTTGCCCGATTGATTGACATGCAACAGCACCCGGCCATTGGCAACCGCTACGGCATAGCCGCCGAAGGAATCCATACGGTCCACCAGCCGCTGTTCGAGTTCGCTGTAAGGCTCTTTAAGATAAAAGTGCAGATCCACGGTTAGGCCGTGGGTGGCGTTCAATTCGCCGACGCTCTGCAACACAGCGTATGATCCGGTGCGGGCGAAATCCAGCGCTCTCTTCAACGTTGTGTTCGCGGAAGAGTCGATACGGTTGACGTTGTAGAGAACAGCCTGATTGCCGTATCCGCTGGCATCGATCAACTGATCGCCGGAATCTTCATCGCAATGCAGCAGCACCACCTGATCGGACACCATACCCGCTGCTTTGGCCAGCGGATCAGGCGCCGCTATTTTGGCCCGAGTGTTTTCGGGCCGCTGATCAGCAACCTGGATCGACAGCCTGATCTGCGGGCTTTTCTCCGCCTCTGTCGGAGCGAGCCGGCAGGCGAAGACGGCCAGCAGCAGAGCGCACAGACCGGAAAGACCCCAGCGATGAACCGCCCGGTTACAACCTGTCGAGAGATTTTGCACGCGACCAATCCCTTTTTATAGAACCATTTTCAATCCCACCCACCCGCGGAAACCCTTGACTGAGAGATCCTCACCGTAATCCAGCGAGCCGATATAGAAACGCAGGTCCGAGTCCAGGTGCAGATGGGACGACAATTTGCGGCGATATCCTCCGCCCACTCCGACGATGTGAGCGCCGCCGATATCATAAGCGTTGTTGGAATAGAGCCGGCCTTCCACCACCCCATGAACTGAGGTCAGCGAGTTGAGCGGCAGAGAACCCTGGCCACTGATCTCCAGTTCGTTGCCGTTGCTGTTCTGCCGCTCCGGGATCAGGGTTCCGGAACCGATCTCGTTCTTACTACGGATGCGGTCCCGAACGCTGAAAAGCCAGCTCAGGCCTTCACCAGGCACCTGCAGCATAGCCTGCAGGGTGAAGCGATTGCCGGCCTTGAAAACCTCCTCCCCGGACATTCTGTCCGTGCCATAGATCGTATAGTTGGCATCGAACATGAGTTTGTTTCTGCGGCCCAACGGTTTATCCAGCGCCAGGGAAAAATTGATCTCATCGCCGGGATCATATTTGGCGGTGGCGTTCTCAATCGCCTCAAAGGCGCCGCGCATCACATACCCTG
>JAKJDB010000509.1 GCA_022706175.1 Candidatus Zhuqueibacterota bacterium
GCCGCATCGGCAATGATGCCGCCCCATTTATTGGTCTGAATGTCCGGCGTCTCGCGCGGGATCAGCGGATTGGGGCTGTTGCCGATCGCGATGATCACCGCATCCACCTCGAGGACGAATTCAGAGCCCGGCTGTGGAATCGGCCGGCGTCTTCCGGAGGCGTCCGGCTCGCCCAGTTCCATTCTGATCAGCTCGATGCCGGTGACCCGACCGTCGGCGTCGCTGAGGATGCGTTTGGGATTGACCAGAAAATGAAATTCGACCCCCTCCTGCTCCGCATGTTCCACCTCTTCCACACGCGCCGGCATCTCTTGACGGGAGCGGCGATACACGACGATGGATTTGCCCGCGCCCAGGCGCAATGCGGTGCGCGCCGAGTCCATGGCCACATTGCCGCCGCCCACGGTGGCCACTCGATCAGCGCGAATGATGGGCGTGTCCACGGCCGGAAAGTCGTAGCTGCGCATCAGATTGGCGCGGGTGAGAAATTCATTGGCGGAAAAAACACCGATCCGGTTTTCGCCCGGTATGTTCATGAAATTGGGCAGACCGGCGCCGGTGCCGATGAACACAGCGTCATATTCCTGCAGCAGTTCGTCGATGGATTTGATCTTGCCGATCACATAGTTGTATTTGAACTCTACACCCAGCTTTTCCAGATAGCGCACCTCATAGTCGACGATCTCCTTGGGCAGACGGAATTCCGGGATGCCGTAGGTCAACACGCCGCCCGGTTTGTGCAGCGCCTCGAACACCGTGACCTCATGGCCCAGGCGGATCAGATCGCCGGCCACGGTCAGGCCGGCTGGGCCGGAGCCGACCACAGCGGCGCGCTTGCCGGTTCTGGCCGGCAACGGCGGCAGGTCCATCACGCCGGTGCTGCGCTCCCAGTCCGCGACAAACCGCTCCAACTTGCCGATGCTCACCGCCGCTTCTCTGGATTTCAGCAATTTGGCCACCGAGCACTGCAGTTGGCACTGCTCCTCCTGCGGACAAACCCGGCCGCAAATAGCCGGCAGCATATTCTTCTCTTTGATCTTGGCCAGCGCCGCCCTGTAATCGCCCTGAGCCACCAGGGCGAGAAAAGCGGGTATGTCGATCCCCACCGGGCAGTTGACCACGCAGCTGGCTTTTTTGCACTGCAGACAGCGGTTGGCCTCCTGTATCGCCTGTTCCGGCTGAAAACCCATGGGCACTTCGTTCTGGTTATGGACGCGAACCGCAGGGTCCTGTTCCGGCATGTGCTGCGGCGGTATGGCAAGGCGTTCCTTGGCGTTCATTCCTGTCCCCCCTTCCCCATCGCGGTCAGGCGACACTCGTATTCCTTAAAGGTGTTCAGCCGCAGCATCATCTCGGACCATTCCACCTGATGGGCGTCGAACTCGGGTCCGTCCACACAGACGAATTTGACCTGGCCGCCCACGGTGACACGGCAGCCGCCGCACATGCCGGTGCCATCCACCATGATGGAATTGAGACTGGCGAGGGTGGGGATACGATACGGCCGGCTGGTCTCAGCCACCATCTTCATCATGATGGCCGGACCGATGGTGATGATCTTGTCCAAAGTGCGGCCGCTGTCGATCAGCCTTTGCAGCGACGCGGTCACCAGCCCCTTATCCCCGTAGCTGCCGTCGTCGGTGGTGATGATCATCTCATCGCTGATGGCGCGGATCTCCTTTTCCAGAATAATCAGTTCCCGGGTGCGGGCGCCGAGAATAGTGATCAGATAGTTGCCCGCCTGTTTCACCGCCTGAGCGATGGGATGCAGCGGCGCGGCGCCGATGCCGCCGCCGATGCAGACCACGGCGCCCCACTTTTCAATATGGGTGGCGGTCCCCAAAGGACCGACCACATCCTGCAATTTTTCTCCGACCTGTTTCTCGGCCAGCAGACGAGTGGTTTTACCCACGCTCTGAGAGATCAGGGTGATGGTTCCGGCCTGCGGATCTGCGTCTGCGATGGTCAGCGGAATGCGCTCGCCGCCCTCCCATACGCGGATGATGACGAACTGACCGGCCCGGCGTTTACGGGCGATCTCCGGGGCATAGACATCAAAGCGCGTCACTTTGGGAGCGATGAGGGTCTTGGTGAGAAGAGTGTAGGGTTCCGGTTGCATAGTTAATCCCGATTTAGACTATTTCTGCAAAATACAAAATCCTATTATCAATTCAAACAGAAAAGGAATGCGACGAATAGAATGCGTCGGCACGAGTTCCAGAGGGTGCGCGCCTGGTACGCGCTCCACTGGACGGGTTCAAGCGCCGACAGCCGCAAGGCCGGGCAAAGGATTCCACGGGCCGAGAAAAAATAACACAGGTTTTCATTTTTCTGTTGTACCTTATTATTTTCTTTTCTACTTTCATCGAATATATTCATCCCTTCGAACCGGCGGCGTAAAGGCCTGACACCATGCGGCAAAAAATCGCTTTGCTGATCGTCCTGTTCTGCAGCGGTGCGCGCACCGCGGAAACAGTCGTCCCCTCTTATTACCGTCTCGATGACCGGCTTGGCCGACAGCTCTTGCAGATCGTTCAGGAGCTCGGATGGCACGGCGATTTCGATACGGCGGAGGATGGAAAAGAGCGCATCTCCCTGGCGGTCATCGACCTGAGCTCTCGCAAACCGCGGCTGGCCGGCGTGTACATGGACAACTTTATCTACCCGGCATCGGTTTACAAGATGTACGTTGCGGCCGCCGTGCTGGAGAAAATATCCCGCGGCGAACTGGCCCTGACCCATACCCACATCATCGCCTTTCCCAACTGCGTGGATGCGGTCAGAGAGATCCGCTGGGATCCACGGCCGGTTCTGCAGCCGGGGGACACCGTGACAGTCAATTACCTGCTCGACCTGATGATCACGCGCAGCGACAACACGGCGGCGAACTGCCTCATCGATCTGGCGCAACGTGAGAGCATCAACGCGATGATGCAGGCGAACGGTTGGCGCGGCAGCGAGGTGACCCGCAAGTTTTTGAGCAGAAAGCACGAGGAGGCTGAGTATCAAACGATCCGCGGAACAGAGACCTGCGCTCTGCATGCGGCTGACTTTCTCTACAAAATTTACACCCGTCAACTGGTCAACCCCTGGGTCAGCCAGCAGATGCTGACGCTTTTAGGCAGACAGCTGGACAAATCCAAGCTGGCCGGCGGACTGCCGGCGGATGCCATGTTCTATCACAAGACCGGATGGTACGCCGAATGGACCCATGACGTGGGCATCGTCGATGCCGGCCGAGT
>JAKJDB010000510.1 GCA_022706175.1 Candidatus Zhuqueibacterota bacterium
TGACGGTTCTGGGGAAGATGGTCACGCCATGGCGGTTCATATCATCCAGCGCCGGCCCTGCATCGCTGAACCATTTGTTCGGCACATAGTCCCAAGTGCAAACCGGCAGATAGGTTTGCCGATCAAGCTGCCATTTGAGGATCTCAACATACATGGGCATGGTCAGCGCCGGGCCCTGAACTGCCGGCGGCGTAATCGACAGCTCGCCGCGATAACAGCCGGGTTCGGCAGTGCGACTGTCTACACTCAGCTAAATTTTTATCGCCCGTTGCGCAGGAACCGTGACGATCTGGTCCTCCGCCAACTTGGGCAGAGCGTCGGCGATCATCTCGCCGTTGAAGGAGCCGGTAGCGATGACCTGACGCAGCGTGATCGTGCCGGTAAATGGCTTGCCCTCTGCGGTGGTCAACGTCGAGATCGCGAGCTGAACGGTTGCCGGCTCCGGCAGGGTTGAGGCGATCACGCAGGCGGCTTGATCGATCTCGCCGCGATAAAGACAAGGGATGCGCATTTCCCGGGTTGTT
Organism: Candidatus Zhuqueibacterota bacterium; assembly: GCA_022706175.1. Next base: position 525 of record JAKJDB010000510.1, read on the forward strand.
GCTGTGTCCAGCCCGGCATCAGGCGTTAACCGGCAGGGATCAAAGGTGGCGTAGGCAGAGACTGACCACAGCTGCAGGTGTGGTGCGCCAGGCTGCACTATAGCACGCGAGGCCGGCTTGAAACCCTCACGCAGCTGCGGTTTGCCCAGCGCATCGGTGATGACCACAGTGGCTCGGTCATGGCGATGCATTCCCGCGGGCCAGTCGATTTCAAATTCTGAACGAGCGGTTACGCAGCCGCGCAGGGAAGCGCAGTTCAGATCATTTCGGCTGAACAGATTGACGCGCAGCAGCGATCCGGTTGGATTTGAGATTCGCGCGCCGGTCTCGCTGAACCGCACCGACACCGGTCCAGCAAGTGCGGGTGCGCCATAAGGGGATATGGGCGCTCCGGGTTTTAGCCGAAACGCCAGCAAATTCCAGCTTGCGACAATGGCGTCTGTGCGTTTAACCTGCTCGTCGTACAGCGGTAGCGGCGAGCCGATAAGCTGACCGGCGAGCCGCACATCATCCACCAGATAACCGTTCTTATCGAACGCATAGAGGTGCTGATTGTAGGCAGACAGCAGCAGCTCCAGATCACCGTCTCCATTCACATCAAACGGAACCGGCGCAGAGCGGTTTTTAGAGCGGAAGGTGTGATACCACAGACGATGCCCTTGCCCATCAAAGGCATGCACTGATCCCCACAAGCCGGAACAAACAATGAGCGGAGCTTTGTCCTGCTGCGGCAACAAGGCCATGTAGCTGTTCACTTCATCATGGATGCTGGACTGCCAGGCGATCCGGCCGTCCATGCCCAATGCGGTCACAGTGCCATCTTTGCTGCCGCAGATAAGCAGCGGCCGGCCGGCAACAGGACACTCCATCGGCATGGAGGTTAGTTCGCTCACCAGTTCCTTCTGCCAGACCTCTTGGCCCGTCGCATCGAGGCAGAACAAGGTGCGGCCGCTGGCAGCAAGAATAGAATCCTGGCGAACCAGCAGGGGCGCATGGCACGCACCTTTTGCCAGGCTACGACGCCAGACCATTTGGCCGTGGAGGTCCAAGCAGGTAAGAACGCCCTGTTCATCGCCGAGCAGAAATTGCATGCCTGCGCTGGTGTTCAGCAGAGCAGGAGTGGCCTTGCCCCAAGCTGTTTTGTTGTCGAGTTGGAACTGCCACTTGACGGAGAATGTTTCATCGACAAAAACGACCAGACCTTCGACGCTGCAGAGAACGATCGCTGGACCGTCGTCGGCGCCAAGGTACAACGGCGTGGAAGTCCATAACCCCTCCGGCAGCCGACAGATTGTGCCATCCTGCCCAGATCCGAGAGGTTTACCCTCCTTGCTCCAGTGCAAAACTTGGCCGGCACGATTAAGCGCGAGAATTTCCGGCGCCCTATCATGGTTCCAGTCGACCAGCAGGGGCGTGGATTCGATGGTCCATTGACCCCCGCCAATAGTCCATTGCCGCTCCATGGCTCCGGCCAGGGAGGCGAGCAAAACAGACGAAAGCAGAAACAGGGATCGTTTCATGGCGCAGTTGCCTCCGGCTTGAGATAGTTGCCGCTATGCCGGCTATCGCCGTGATACTGGCCTGAGTGAATCTGCCAGGGCCGGCAGGGCAGATCGGTTCGAATCAAGTTCAACCATGTTTCATCATCGCCGCCGACAATTTCAAACAGGCTGTCGCCATCCAGGTCAGCCACCAGCAGCGAACCACCACCCTTTATTTTCGCGCCCGGCAGGGTCAGGCTTTTCGGCGTGTAGGACCAGAGCGGTGTAGCGTCATTGGCCAAAGCCCAGACGCGATAAGAGAGATCGCAAGCCAGGAGCAAATCCGGCCGGCGGTCGCTGTTCATGTCCAATGCTACCGGGGTTTGCAAAGCCCTGCCGGTGGTCGCTAGGTAGCGCAGCAAATGACCCTGACCATCCCAGATCGCCAGCCGGCGCGGATCAACGTCCTGAGCAATAATACAAGGACGCTGATCGGCTTCCATCGCCACCACTATAGGACTCCAATCAGGCTCGCGGCTGACCACCGCCTGCCAGAGCAATTTTCCGCCGCTGCTGAACGTTTGCAGAAATCCCTGATAGTCAGTGCGGCAAAAATTGATGACCTCCTCCTTGCCGTCCTGATCTAAATCCGCTACAGCCGGGGCGTACATCGGCTCACCGGCAAGAGCGCTTTGCCATAAAAGTCTCCCCTGGCCGGAGAAGGCGGCGACGCCTTTTTCACCGGCGACCACAATCTCCAGCATGCCATCGCCGTCAAGATCCGTCAACACCGGTATTTGACAGCGAGGCCCAGTCTGGCTGCGGAACAGCTCTTGGCCGTCACCAGAAAATGCAGTCACCTGACCATTGCCGGCCACAGCCACGATTTCCGGCGCTGCGTCGCCGATTAGATTGCCGGCTACTGCTGAAGCTGTCAGCGGCAGTTCAGCCTGCCAGCGGACCGTGCCGTCATGTTGCAGCACCACCAATTTGGCACCAGCAATGATAACTTCATCCAGTCCATCCTGGTCCAGATCTGCGACAGTGGGAAAGGGCTGCATGGCGCCGGCCTCATAGGTCCACAGAGTATTGCCCTGGCCATCCAGGCAATAGACCACACGGTCAGGGTCACGGGTGTCCAGAATGATGGCCAAACGGCCTTGCTGATCGATACGCGCCGCAGCCGGCGAACTGAGCAGACTGCCATTGAATGTTCGCCGCCAACCGAGTC
>JAKJDB010000511.1 GCA_022706175.1 Candidatus Zhuqueibacterota bacterium
GCAGGACCACCGCCAGGTCGCTGACGCGCATACCGCAGAGCACTTCGCCCATAAAGTCCGGGCGCCCTGGCAGATCCAATATGTTGATCTTGTTCTTTTTCCAGTCCATGGTCATCAGTGCGGAGCTGATGGATATTTTGCGTTCAATTTCGTCGCTGCGATAATCGGATACGGTGGTGCCGTCGTCCACACGGCCGAATCGAGTGGTGATGCCGGCGGAAAAAAGCATGGCCTCCGCCACCGTCGATTTGCCGGTGGACTGATGCGAAACGAGGCAGATATTGCGGATGTCGCTGGGACTAAAATCTTTCACATCGTCCTCCTGTTGTCAACGCACACGTCTGCGCGTCCTTTGGATGGTTAAGAGTATATTATGAAATGGTCTGATTATTTCGATCCTTTCGGCCCCCGATGGCCGTTCGCCGCCCGTTTGCGCAGCTGATATTTCAACACGCGTCCGGTGGGACTCTTGGGCAGTTGATCGCAGAACTCGATATAGCGCGGCGATTTGTAAAAGGGCAGATTGTTACGGCAAAAGTCGATCAGCTCCTCCGAACCGCAGGTGCCTCCCGGTTTGCGCACCACATAGGCTTTGACCTCTGATCCCTGCACCGAATCCGGCGTCGCCACCACCGCCACTTCGGCCACTTCGTAATGCTGCTTGAGGATCGCCTCCACCTCAAAAGAGTAAATATGAAACCCGCCTTTGATGATGATGTCGTCCTTGCGCTCCTGAATAAAGAGATAATGATCCTCGTCCAGATAGCCCATGTCGCCGGAGAACAGCCAACCGTTTTTCAGCCGTTCCGCCGTCCGTTCGGGATAGCCGTAATAGCCGGTCATATTGCTCGGACTGTTGATCCAGATTTCACCGATCTGATTGGGCCGCAGCAGTGCGCCCTGTTCGTCGCGGATCTGGATGTCGACGCCGATCAACGGCAGACCGACGGAACCGATTTTACGATCCAGGTTCAATCGGTGGGCGCTGACCAGCGGCCCGGCCTCGGTGAGGCCGTAGCTTTCCAGGATCAGGGTGTTGAATTTGGATTCAAACGCCTGCAGAACCTCTGCCGCGAGATAGCCGCCGTAGCTGAGGCAGAGCTTGAGCGAGGGCGTTTCCGCCGCCCCTTGCGCGCAATCGGTCAGCGCGCGGAACATGCCCGGCGCAGCCGGCAGAAAGGTCACCCGGTTGGCCACGATCATTTCGATCACCGCAGAGGCGACGAATTTGGGCGCCAGCACCAGCGTGGCGGCGCTGATAAATACGGCGTTCATCGCCAGCGTTTGTCCCAGCGGATGGAACAGCGGCATCACAGCCGCCACGTTATCCTCTGCGGTCAGGTGGAACATTTCGCAGCAGGTCGTCGCATTGCTCTCCAGCGCCGCGTGCGACAATTCAGCGCCCAGCTCCTCTTCCGCTGATCCCATGGTGTAGCAGATCACAGCCGGATCTTGCTCTGCGACCGCACACGGCTCGGCCATCGGTGGAGATTGCGCGATGAGACGGGTCAGCGGCACGCAGGAGGCGGGCATTTTGTCGCCCAGGACAACGACCTGCCCGCAGCCCGGACTTTCTTTGACTGCCTCCAGGATATGCGGCAAAAAGCCGGTCCATGAGAGGATAGCTTTAGCCCCGCTCTGCTTGAGATAGTAGGCCAAGGATTTTTCATGGCTCATGATGTTGAGCGGCACGGCTACAGCGCCGAGGTAGAGGGTGGCATAATAACTGATGGGGAAGTGGGGCAGGTTGGGCAGCATGATGGCGACGCGGTCGCCTGGAGCGACCCCCAAGGAGTGCAGCCCCGCTGCGAGGCGTTTGACCGCCTCCAACAAACGTCCATATTCTATTTTTTGATCGCCGAACACCAGGGCGATCTGCTCTGGCATTTTGTTTGCTGATTTGACAAAATGTGATATGAGCGACGACAAATTTGAGCCTGTTGATTTATATTCCGGTAAGGGTGGTGTCCATGTTTAAGCGTAAAAACCGCACGATTGCGTGAGAAAGCGATTGAATTTAACAGAAACGTTCTTTAAATTCATGAGTCGTGTAAGTTACTTCTAAAGAGCGAAAATGTCAAGAAATTTTTATTCTTTATAGGGTAAGGTGGATTATTTTGTTTAAGGGCGGCGGAAAAAACAACCTTCGGACCGGCAGGCTGGCGGCTGTCCTGGTCCTGCTCGGCATCCTCGCTGTGGGCCCGGGGCGAATTCTCCGCGCCGGCCAGACCGCAATCAACAAAATGGTCATTTTTACCATGGTGCTGGAAAAGATCGAGCGCTTTTACATCACGGAGCGCGATCCCAATGAGCTGATGGAACAGGCCATCAAAGGCCTGGTGTCGGATCTGGATCCCCACTCCAGCTATCTGCCGGCCGCAGAGTTCAACGCCTGGAAGCGGCGCTCGCAGGGCTATTCGGGTGTGGGCCTGAATTACCGGGTTCAATCCGGCCGTCTGGTGATCACCTCGGTGCTGAACAACAGCCCGGCGGCGGAGAAAGGCGTGCGCGCCGGCGACCAAATCCTGCGCCTGGACGGCAAAATGGTCGAATTCCTCGATCCCGCCGACCTGGACGCCATTCTGCAGGACGACAGCCGACCCAGCGTGCAGTTGCAGATCGAGCGCACAGGCGCCGGCCGTTTCGTCGTGGATCTGATGAAGCGTCATCTGGTTCTTCCCAGCATCGCCGCGGCCTTTATGATCACCGACTCTACCGGCTATATTAAAATAACCCGTTTCACCGAAGCCACTGCTGCTGAACTGGACCGCACCATGACGGAATTGGGCCGGCAGGCGCCCAAAAGCCTGTTGCTGGATCTACGCGACAATCCCGGCGGTCTGCTGCTCAGTGCAGTGCAAACCGCTGATCGTTTTCTCCGGCCCGACCGGGTGATTGTCAGCACCGCAGGCCGTACCGCCGAGTCCTCCTCCCGGCATGTCTCCACCCATAACCGGAAATATCCGCCGCTGCCCATGATCGTTCTGGTCAACGAAGCATCGGCCAGCGATTCGGAAATTCTCGCCGCCGCGCTGCAGGAATGGGACCGGGCTCTCATCGTCGGCCGTCCGACCTTTGGCAAAGGCTCCGTGCAGACTGAATACACCTTTCAGGACGGTTCGGCGTTGTTGCTGACCACCGCGATCTATTTCACCCCCCTGGGGCGCTCCCTGCAGAAAATCAGAAACGATGAATCCGGCGGCAAAAGTTACCGCACGCCTATGGGGCGA
>JAKJDB010000512.1 GCA_022706175.1 Candidatus Zhuqueibacterota bacterium
AAATCGACTTTCATCTGCCGGGATATTTCCTTGGCCGGAGGAAGTTTTGTTCCGGCCTTAAGCTTATTGTTAAAAATATCTCTCATGAGAATGCGAACAACTTTCTCCGGAACTTGTTGATTAGACATTTTTTTCACCTTCAAGTTAGAATATATTGAATTGTGCGCACTATAATCGATTAATGACATCTTGTCAAATAGTTATTTAATTATAATAATTGATATATAAAATACTTGACATTGTATAGCTATTTAGTGTAGCGTCATAAACAAAGATGCTTCCGGGAATAATATACCGTTACTCCTTGGGGAGCATGAGAACTATGAAACAGCAAACCAAGGATTGCCATGATTGCAGCGGGATGCGATGTCGGTTCCCTTACCGCCAAGGCCTACATCATGACTGAAAAAGGCCCACTGGCCTCGGAAATCATCCGGGTGAAATCGACAAACATAAGCTCGGCAAACGAAGTCATGGAAAAAGCGCTGGCCTCAGCCCGTCTTCGTTTTTCCGATTTGGAGTGCTGCTGCAGCACCGGCTACGGACGGCATGAAATTCCTTTCGCCAAGATGAACATGAGCGAGATATCCTGTCACGGCCTGGGAGCCTTTCACGCCGATCCCAGCATTCGCACAGTCATCGATATCGGGGGACAGGATTGCAAGGTCATTCTGATTGACTCAAACGGCAGCATCCGTGATTTTATCATGAACGACAAGTGCGCCGCCGGAACGGGAAGGTCGCTGGAGATTCTGGCTAGAACCATCGGCGTCAAACTCGAGGAGTTGGGAAAACTGGCTGTCAAATCCAAAAAACCGATCAACATTACCAACAAATGCAGCATCTTTATGGAGTTGGAGGTGCTCAACCATCTCTATACCCGGAAGAGGCTCAAGCATATTGCGTGCGGCATTGCCGACGCGGTGGCCAAACGGGTGGCCGGTCTAGCCAAAGCCATCGACATCGAAGATAATATCTGCATCACCGGTGGGGTTTCCAAGAATCCCGGTGTGGTGAGGCAACTGGCGCATCACATGAACAAATCATTTAAAGTCCTTCCCGTGGATCCGCAGATTATCGGCGCACTGGGCGCCGCCTGTTACGCAATGCAGGCCATCAAGACAGGAGGTCCATCATGATCACGGCCGGCATTGATGTGGGAACCCGCTTCATTAAAGTCGCTCTAACCGACGGCGAGAACCTGCGTGGATATGCCTGCGCGGAAATGGGACCCCACTTCGACGCGATTATCCGGTCTCTTTTAAAGGAAGCACGGGTACAGGCCGGAGCGGGAATATGGGACATAAAAAAAATCATTGCCACCGGTTTCGGCGGTCATTTGGTGAAAAAAGCAGCCTTTACATTGGGAGAAGCCGCCTGTACGGCAAAAGCCGCCTTTTTGCTCGACCGTGATATCAGAACCGTCGTGGACATGGGAGGGCTCTTCATTACCGTTGCGACGCTTGATCAGAATGGTTTTCTGGAAACGACACATGTCAACGAAAGATGCGCCGCCGGAAGCGGCAAGTTTCTGGAAACGGTGGCCGAGGCCGTGGGCGTGCCCTTTGAAAATATTTCTTCACTGGTCTCATTTTCCACGACTCCATACACTTTTACCAGCAACTGTGCGGTCTTTGCCGAAAGCGAAATTATCTCGCAGGTCAATGCCGGGATGAAGTCGGGGGATGTTCTGGCCGGTGTCATCAACGCCGTTGCTTCCAAAGCCGCTTCTCTTATCGACGCTGCGGGAGCACAGGATGGCATCGCCCTGATCGGAGGCATGGCCAAAATTCCGGCGATCCGCGAGAAACTTTCCGGGCTTACCGGTAGAAAAATGCTGGTGTTGTCTATTGATGCGCAGTCGGTTGCCGCTTTCGGCGCCGCGCTGCTCGCGCAAGGAAGAAAAAACCGCGATGGCCGGATCGTCGCGGAAAAAGGATTTTGAAACAAGGCATGGCCAACGTGCTTTTAATATGTTCAGCAGGAGTTAATCATGAGAGATGTATATGTCATTGCGGCCCACACCATCAAGTTCGGCAAGTATCTGGAAAAGACCATCACCGATCTGTCGGCGATGACCGTTTTGCCGTGCCTGAAAGAGGCGGGGTTGGATAAAAAAGACCTTCAGGCACTTTGGTTCTCCAATTCGGCTTGGGGTGAATACAAAAGACAGGTCTGCATCCGCGGTCAGGTCGCCCTCCGCCCTTTGGGAATAGATGCCATCCCGATTACGAATCTGGAAAACGCCTGCGCGGGCGGTTCGACCGCCTTCCATCACGCCTGGATGGGTGTTGCCAGCGGCTTGTATGACATTACGATGGCTCTGGGAGCGGAAAAAATCTACGACCGGAATCAGTCCCTCGTTTTTTCCGGATTTCTTACCGGTTTAGATGTGGGAAATTTCGGGGAAACACTGAAAAGATTGGGCGATGTTGCTTTGAGCGACGATGAAAAAAAGGCCATGGCGGCTCACATCGAGAAATACAAGGGAATGGCGAAGAAAGGCTCGGGTAAGGGCAAAAAAAAGACCTTCAAAGACAAGCTCATGACGCAGCGCGACGCCCTGGTTGTCGCCATCCGGATCGGTGAAACCATGGGATATGATATGGTGAAAAGACTGCGGAAAATGGGCGGCGATCATTCACCATTCATGGATGTTTACGGTTACGAGGCGCGCCAGCACATGAAGAAGTTCGGCAGCACCATCGAACAACTGGCCGTCATCGCCTCCAAGAATCATTTTCATTCCTCCCTGAATCCGAACGCCCAGTATCAGTTCCTCGTTTCCAAGGAAGAAGTTCTGGCGGACCGCCTCGTCACCTGGCCGCTGACCCGATCCATGTGCGCTCCCATCGGTGACGGCGCCGCTTCGGCGATTCTCTGCGACGAAGCCACGGTCAGACGTCTGGGACTTACATCTCAGGCCGTAAAGATTAGAGCCTCCATTCTGGGGTCCGGCATGGCCAGGGAGCGCGATGGGATCGATATCGGAGAGCGCCTGAGTCGCCTTGCCTATGAAAAGGCCGGTGTGGGACCTGCCGAGATAGCCTTTGCCGAAGTGCACGACGCTTCGGCCTATGGAGAGATGCATCAGTGCGAATCGCTCGGCTTTTGCTCCCTGGGCGAAGGAGGAAAGTATGCGGAAAGCGGGGCGACGAAGCTTGGAGGCAAACAGCCCGTTAATCCCAGCGGCGGCTTGGAATCACGAGGCCATCCCATCGGC
>JAKJDB010000513.1 GCA_022706175.1 Candidatus Zhuqueibacterota bacterium
CCTATGAGATGGGGCAAAAGTACGGCTATCGCAACGCTCAGGTCACGGTTCTGGCGCCCACCGGCACCATCGGGTTCATGATGGATTGCGACACCACGGGCATCGAGCCGGATATTGCGCTGGTCAAATATAAAAAGCTGGTGGGCGGTGGAGATCTCAAACTGGTGAACGCCACGGTCAGCCACACGCTGCACCGATTGGGTTATCCGGATGAACAGGTGCAGGCCATTCTCCAGCACATTCAACAAACCGACACCATCGAAGGCGCTCCTTTTCTCAGCGCCGAGCATGTGCCCATCTTTGATTGTGCGTTCAAGCCGGCCAACGGCGAGCGCTACATCTCCTACATGGGCCATGTGCGCATGATGGCGGCGGTGCAGCCGTTTTTATCCGGCGCCATCTCCAAGACCGTCAACATGCCCAACCACAGCACGCCGGAGGAAATCGAGTCCGTCTATCTGCAGGCCTGGGAACTTGGGCTGAAATCCATTGCCATTTATCGCGACGGTTCCAAACGCAGTCAGCCGCTCAACACCGGTAAGAAAAAAAGCGAACAGACCGAGACCGCGGCCGAGCCGGTGCGCACCGTCGGCGTGCGCAAACGGCTGCCGGACGAACGGCGGTCGATTACGCACAAGTTTTCCATCTCAGGCCATGAGGGCTATATCACGGTGGGTGAATACGACGACGGCAAACCCGGCGAGATCTTTGTCGTCATGGCGAAAACCGGCTCTGTGGTCTCGGGCCTGATGGATGCGTTCGCCACCTCGATCTCGATGGCTTTGCAGTACGGCGTGCCGCTGGAGGTGCTGGTGAACAAATTCAGCCATACGCGCTTTGAACCCTACGGCTTCACCAACAACGCCGCCATCCCCATGGCGAAATCGATTCTGGATTACATCTTCCGCTGGCTGGGGATCAAATACCTCAACCACAAGGACAACAACAGCGAAGCCCAGGAATTGACCGAATTCGAAATGCCACGCTATAACGCCCTGGAACAAAATCTCGAAAAAGAAAAACAGGTCAGCATGTACCAGTCCGATGCGCCGCCCTGTTCGGAATGCGGCAACATCATGGTGCGCAACGGCGCTTGCTATAAATGCCTGAATTGCGGCAGCACCAGCGGCTGCTCTTGAGTTTCTCTCCCGTGATAGGTGTTCGACAAAGAACCCCGGCGCTTTTCCAGGCCGGGGTTCTTTGTTATACCCGTCACAAAAAGCTTGCTGTGCCGGCACAGCAGGAACCTCCGGGCCGGGTCGGGCGTAAAAATCACTTGCATGGGGCGATTCATCCTCGTATTTTACAGAGTGAGGTGATCTGCTTCACCATCATGCTCAAATTAATCAGTGGCATTTACCAGAGGGAGAAAATCATGCGTAAATTAACGTCCGTAGTGCTCATGATCGGTTTGGCGCTTCAAGTGATCGGGTGCAGTGCCAGCAAGACCACCAAAGGCACGGCCATCGGCACCGGTTCAGGCGCCGTGGTCGGCGGCGTGATCGGCAAGCAATTGGGCAACACCGCACTGGGCGCCATTCTCGGCGCCGCCATCGGCGGGGCCGCGGGCTCATATATCGGCCACCGCATGGACAAACAGGCGGAAGAGCTGCAAAAAGAACTCGCCGAGGCCGAAGTGAACCGTGTCGGCGAAGGCATCCAGGTCACTCTGAAATCCGGACTGCTGTTCGACACCAACAAGTCGACGCTTCAGCCAGCCGCCAAAACCGAACTGCAAGAGTTCGCAGGCAGCCTGAACAAGTATCCGGACACCATTCTGCTCATCGAGGGGCACGCTGACTCCCAGGGCGAAGAGGCGTACAATCAAACGTTGTCTGAACAGCGCGCTTCCACCGTCGCCAATTTTCTCATTCAGCAGAAGGTCGATCCCGCCCGCATCACCACCAAGGGATACGGCGAAACTCAGCCGAAGATGAGCAACGACACGGCGGAGGGCCGCGCGGCCAATCGTCGCGTTGAGATCGTCATCGTGGCCAATGATAAGCTGAAACAGGAAGCGGTCGCCAACACCAAATCCTGATTGTGGCTGAAAGCCGATAAAGGAAAAGGGCGGCTGCTGCAGGCAGTCGCCCTTTTTTTATAAAGTCTTCCGCGCCATGGGCTGGAATGCATTCTCTCTAAACCTTTCCCTTGAGCGAATGCTCCGCGACACATCCCCTTCTCGCTCTCAGTCACTCGAAAAACGGTTCTAAACTCCGTCGCAGCCGTCAGCGCTTTGGTGGGCGGCTGATCATGGACTTCAGCGCCGGTCTTCTCTCACTTCTTTGCGATCCTCGCGGACCTCGCGCACGCCCATTTTGAGTTCCTCCTGGGACAAGGCAAGATACCGTTCCAAAAGCACACGCTGCTGATCGCGCAGGTTTTGGTCCAGCCGGACGTTCGCCGTATCCATTCGCCTCTGCAGGGCCAGCAATTCGCCGGCGACTTGTCGTTTTTTCTCGACCATCTCCCATGCCTGCCGGGAATCGCGCAGATCATCCTTCAGATCGTGCCGGTCGTCTCGTCGCTCCCGGTTTTTCTCACGCCGTTGCGCTGCATTACGATCGCCGTCGGTGCGCTCCCGGTGCAGTTCACGGCGGGAACGCTGCAGCTCTTTCTCCGAGCGTTGAACCTCTGCATCGGCCTGCCGCGCCTGGTGCGCATTTTCAGCCACATCACGACGCAGCTCTGCGGCGATCTGCTCCTCGACCTGCGTCAACTGCGCCGCAGACGCGCGGCTCGCACGCAGTTCATCCCAACGGATCACCAGGTCCGAGAGACGATCCAGATCCATCCGGTCATCTGTGATCTCGGCTTGGTCCTTAACCAGTTCCACCCGATCCTGTCTCACTTCCCGGTTCACGGCCTGCCGCCGATCGACCGCATGAGCCGTGCACCCCGTGGTCAACGCCACCGGCAGCACGGATAAAACGATCAGACGTATACGAACCTTTTTCATCCTGCCTCCCGTGTTAGTGGAACGTCACGATGTCGTAGCGCATGGAATCACGGCGCATCCTCATCCGCGCCGGCGCCCGATTCCGCTTCGTGCGCCGCCTCATCCGCCATTTGATCGATCTCATCGCGGCTGAGATCTTCGCCCAATTCGCTGCCCATGCGTTTGACGAACCGGGCCACACCGGCGGGATCGTTCTCATCCACTCCGGACCAATGGCTGGGGTCCGACAGGCTTTCCAGTCGGCTTTCCTCGGACTTGACCGCC
>JAKJDB010000514.1 GCA_022706175.1 Candidatus Zhuqueibacterota bacterium
GCGTGGAATTGAAATTCGATGGCGAAAGCGGCCGCTATCAGTTATATACGTTTGACCGGCAGACGACCAAATTCCGTTATTCGTTTTTTACCGATCCCACCCCTTTACCTGAATTCGCCCATCACTGGCTGGCTTCGTTCTACCAGTCCGGCATGCACGGACTCTGCCTCACGCGCAGAGTGCAGGATCAATTGGTCTATCTGCATAACGACTATCTGCAGGTCGCCGGACTGGACGGCAAGAACACCCGCCATGTCAAAACCAATTACCAGCAGGTGGTGGGACAGCTGTTCGAGATCGACCCTGAATGGGTGGAGCGCGCGCAGGAGGCGCTGGCGGACAACAAGGCGCTGGAGCGCGTGCACGGATTCTATCAACCGAAAGAGCGAAGGGACTATGAAGCCCGATGAACCGCAGCCGGTCAAGCTGATCTGCGGTATTCTGTTCAGCGACGCGGAACGGGCTGAACAGGCGCGTCAGCGGACCGCGCACGTATACGGCCGCATCGACTATAAAAGTCCGCTTTATCTTTTTGACGTCAGCGATTACTATGACGCAGAGATGGGCACGCCCATCTTTCGTCAGTTCGTTTCGTTCCACGACCTGGTGCATCCCGGCCGGCTGGCGCGGATCAAGATCGAATGCAACGGCATCGAGGAAGAACTGGCCGTCGACGGTCTGCGTAAAGTGAATCTCGACCCGGGCTATTTGGATTACGACAAGCTGGTTTTGGCTTCGGCCAAATATAACGGCCATAAAATATACCTTGACCTGGGGATCTATGCCGATCTGACGATGCGCTATGAGCGCGGCCATTACCAGCCCAGCGCTTACGCGTTTCCGGATTTCAAATCAGGTCACTATGATGAAGCGCTGCTGCATATCCGGGCGAGGTACAAGGGTCAACTGCGCCGGATGTAGGGTTCGCGGTTCACGACACTCCTGCGAACACATTCATTCGCGGACCATTTCCTGGACTATCATCAGACAGCTCGACCACACGCCGATTTTACGGCCGGCTGCCAAGCCGGCGACTTTTTCCCCCTCGTTCCCAAGCAGAGAGACTGTGTGAAAACGCGAATTTTAAGCACATTTTTCTATTTAAATTCAATATTCAATTCTCAGTTTTTTAGTTTTCACACACTCTCTGGAGCTTGGTAACGAAAAAAATGGACATCTGTCTCAGGGATTCGCGGTGTTCGTTAAAATTTCCGGGATTGCTCAAGCCATCGCGGCGGATATAGGGCCCGTCGGGGTCGTCCGGATTGGGCACCATTAATCGCTTTCTGAAAAGTAATCATGTTTTCCGCCCGCGCTGCGGGGGCGGTGATACGAGGTGATGGTGCGCGGTTGCTCGTTGAGAAAGGTCGAAGTTTTTGCAGAATGCGTTCTTTGTCCAGTTCAAGAAGGAGAAGGTGTGCCGGAGCCAGGGTATTGGCGTTTGTTTGCTGCTGACTGATTTCGGCCGCATGGATCAGGTCAGCAGGGGCCGTCCGCCAAATGAGGAGGATGAACAGCAGGAGATGGCCTGCGATCGCTTTAGACATAAGCAGCTCTTGGTTGGAGTTGTTTTGTGCGCGGAAAGGGGTATGTAGATATAATATAAAAAATGAATCAGATGAAACGAATTTTTATTTTGCATTTGATTTTCTTGATTTTAATATATTTTTGCTTAAATTAATACAATTGATTTAAAAATTGTGCAGCAGCATGTCTTTTCTGGTTGATGGATAAAGTGCCAGATGAGGGGAATGGGGTAACCGACCAAAAGAATTTTGCGCCAATTGCAAGTCAAAAATCTTGATTATTACCCTCCTCGCTTTTCCCACCAAAGCACCTTGTTTGCCAGAAGGTCATTTTTGCTGAGTGCAGTCAAGTCTGATAATAAGGCCTTGCAATGAATCGTTTCGATATTCTCAACATTCACAAGGATGTGCTCACGGATTACCAGGCATTCGTTGAAAGCTTTATCAACATCCAGGACGAGGAAATTAAAAAGGTTGTCGCGCAGGAAATGCAGGATGGCAAATTCTGGCCGGAGCCATTACTGCAATTCAATCCCTCTTTTGAAAGCGGCCAACCCCTCCAGACACTCTGCAATGAAGGTGTTCTCCACCCCGATATTTTATCGGTCTTCAAAGGTTTTTCCCTGTATAAACATCAGGAGAAAGCAATCCGGTTGGGGTGCGCGGGATCGGATTTTATCGTCACCTCAGGCACCGGTTCCGGCAAATCGCTCACCTACATCGGCACTATTTTTAACGATTTGCTCGCCGATAAAAAGGCCCAGGGCATCAAAGCCATCATCGTCTACCCGATGAATGCGCTGGCTAACAGCCAGGATGAAGAACTAAGCAAATTCCTCAAGCCGGGATATCCAGAAGGGCAGCCTCCGGTTCGCTTCGCACGTTACACCGGCCAAGAGAAAGGAACGGAACGCGACGCAATCCGCAGTAACCCACCTGACATCCTCCTGACCAACTACATGATGTTGGAATTACTGCTCACCCGGAACGACGACCGAGCGTTGGTCCGGGCCGCCCAGGGGTTACGTTTTCTCGTCTTTGACGAACTGCACACCTATCGGGGACGGCAGGGAGCAGATGTTGCCCTACTCATACGACGCTGCCGCCAAGCCTTCGGTGACCACGATATCATCTGCATTGGCACCTCGGCCACGATGGCCAGTGGCGGCTCGACGGATGATCAGAAGCGCGAAGTAGCCAAGGTCGCCCAAACGCTTTTTGGGGTTCCATTTGATGCCTCCCAAGTCATCGGCGAGACCCTGGAACGCGCCACCCCCGAGGTGGATTTTACCGACCCAGGTGCGGTTCAGTCCCTGCGCGAGGCCATCGAAGCAGATACGCCACCTCCCGATGATTACGACGTCTTTCGGCGTCACCCTCTCGCTTGCTGGATCGAAAGCACGTTCGGGGTAAGGACCGAGGAAGGCACGGGCCGCCTCTTGCGACAATCCCCCCGTCGGCTACAAGGTCCGGGTAGTGCCGCGGAGGAACTTGCAGATCTTACAGCGACCGACTCAACGCGTTGCGCTGAGGTCCTGCGCCAATTTCTATTAAAGGGGACCGAGTTACGCCACAGCGTGTCCAATCGTTTCCCTATTTTCGCTTTTCGGCTGCATCAGTTTTTCACTCGCGGTGATACGGTGTGGGCAACGATTGAGCCTCCTACCCAACGCCACTTGGAAATGTCCAAAAAAG
>JAKJDB010000019.1 GCA_022706175.1 Candidatus Zhuqueibacterota bacterium
ACGAGACCCATGGCCGCAAGACCGCCAGCGGCGAGATCTTTGACATGCGTCAGCTGGTGGCTGCGCATTTGACCCTGCCGTTCGATTCCATTGTGCTGGTGCGTAATCCGGCCAATGGCCGTGAAGTGGAGGTGCGCATCAACGATCGCGGGCCGTTTGTCAAGGGCCGCATCATCGATCTCTCTTTTGAAGCGGCCAAGCAGCTCGGACTGGTGGAGCGCGGCAGCGGCAGAGTGGAGATCGAGGTGATCCGGATCGGGAGAGAGTAGAGTGTGCGATAACTCTGGGTGCTCTTCGACCTCGGGTTTTTCAACCCCGGGAGCCCTTCAACCCCGGGTGTCGCGGGCTTTGCGACCCCGGGTGTTGAAGGCTTTGTTAAGCTTCGGATGTTGAATTAATCCTTACAGCGACACCCGGTGTTTGCTTCAACCCCGGGTGTCGCGGGCTTTGCGACCCCGGGTGTTGAAGGCTTTGAAGAAAGGTTGTTGAATTAATCCTTACAGCGACACCCGGTGTTTGCTTCAACCCCGGGAGCCGCGGTTTTTGCGGCCCCGGGTGTTGAAGGTATTGAAGAAAAGCCCCGTGTGTTGAAGGCTTTGTCAAGCTTTGGTTGTTGAATGAATCCTTAGAGCGACACCCGGTGTTGCCGCAAAGAGCGCGGCAACAACCGGGGTCTGGGCTTTTTTCAATCCCGGGAGCCCTTCAACCCCGGGTGTCGCGGTTTTTGCGACCCCGGGTGTTGAAGGTTTTAAATGTTTTTAAGGAAAGCCCCGGGTGTTAAAGAGAGCGAAACACTTCTTCAACGGATGTCGATAACAAAAATGGAGGAGTTCGTCATGCCGCCTCGATCTACTCCGTTGCTGCCGGGTTGCTATTATCATATCTACAACAAAGTGGTTGAAGGAGCAAAATTATTCTATTCGAAAAATGATTTTTTCTTATACCTAAAGCATTGGCAAGAGGTTGATTTTACCACTTGCTGTCGTTTGGAAGCCTATTGTTTGATGCCGACTCATTATCACTATTTATTAAAAATGAATGATGGAAAACTATTTTCGAAAAAGTTGAGTTATCTGTTTGATGTTTATCTAAAAACCATAAAATCTTCGCAAAAGCATCAGGGACGGTTTTTCGCCAATCGCTTTCAAAACCGGTTGGTGGATAATTCCAATTATTTAATCCATCTTTGCGGTTATATTCATTTGAATCCGGTTGTAGCCGGTATAGTAAAAAATATTGAAAAATGGCCATTTTCAAATTATCTTGAATTCGTCGGCAAACGGAATGGAAAGTTATGGGATCCTGAATTTTTCCACGATCATTTTTCTGATCACTCTACTTACGAAGAGTTCTTGAAAAATCGATATGATGAGAAAGGATTGGAGAATTATATTTTTAAGGATTGAGTGCTAAACCGCACAAGATGTTTTTAATTCCGGTTCATCTTCAACCCCGGGAGCCCTTCAACCCCGGGTGTCGCGGTTTTTGCGACCCCGGGTGTTGAAGGTATTGAAGAAAAGCCCCGGGTGTTGAATGCTTTGTCAAGCTTTGGTTGTTGAATGAATCCCTACAGCGACACCCGGTGTTGCCGCAAAGACCGCGGCAACAACCGGGGTCTGGGCTTTTTTCAATCCCGGGAGCCCTTCAACCCCGGGAGCCGCGGGCTATGCGGCCCCGGGTGTTGAAGGCTTTGTTAAGCTTTGGTTGTTGAATGAATCCTTACAGCGACACCCGGTGTTGCCGCCAAGTGCGCGGCAACAACCGGGGTCTGCAAACGTAAAAAGCGCGGCAACAACCGGGGTCGGCAAACGCAAAAAACGCGGCAACAACCGCGGTCTGAATGCGGCATCACCTCAAATCACTAAACCATTTCGGAGGCTGTTTGAATTATCGCTCTTTCGCTATTCGCACACTGGTCGCTGTCATCTTTGGACCGCTGATCATACTCACCGCTCTGGCCGGCTCCTGGTACTGGCTGCTGTTCATCGCCCTGGTAGCTTTCGGCTCGGTTTACGAGTTTTATCTTTTAGCCGCAAAAAAAGGCGGACTGGGTCAATATTTCCCCGGATTGCTCACCGCCATGGCTCTGATTTTCTCCTTTTATTATCACGGTGAGATCGGCTTTTTCCCTATTGTCCTGGCCGGCGCCATCTTGATGTTTTTCTATGAAATGTACCGTAAAAACGGTTCGCCGGTGCTCAATATGTCGGCTTCGCTGTTCGCCCCGGTCTTTTACGGAGCCGGTCTCGGCTCTTTCATTCTGATCCGGGAGATGGGCGCACGTTACGGTCTGGACTATGCGCCGGCCGGCCGCTGGATCGTAATGCTGATTCTGTGCATCTGGGTCTGCGATACCGCGGCTTATATCTTTGGTTCCTATTTCGGCAAACATAAGCTCATCCCGCGCATCAGTCCGAATAAATCCATCGAAGGCACCGCCGCCGGCTTTATCTTTGCGCTGATCACCGCCTGGATCTGTCATCACACTTTTCTCGTCGGCCTTCGTCTGCAGGATGCTCTGGTCATCGGCGCCATCGCCGGCTCCATCGGCCAGTACGGCGATCTCTTTGAATCCATGTTCAAACGCGACGCCGGCGTCAAGGATTCGTCCCGGCTGATCCCGGAGCACGGCGGCATTCTCGACCGGTTCGACAGCCTGACGCTGTCCGCCCCCGTCGTTTACCTGTACCTCAAGTTTTGCGCATTCTAAGCCCGCCACGATCATGGACATTCTGCAAAATCTCTGGCAGCTTTTTCTTCATTTCGACCAGTACCTGGACGTCCTCATTCCGCGTTTTGGCTGGGCCACCTATGGACTGGCGGCGTTTGTCATTTTCGCCGAAGTGGGGCTGGTGGTCACCGGATTTTTGCCCGGCGATTCGCTTCTTTTCGCCATGGGCGCTCTTTCCGCCCGCGGTACGCTGAATCTGCCGGTGATGCTGCCGCTGCTCTGCGTTGCAGCGTTTCTCGGCAACATCTCCTGCTATCAGATCGGCTGGTTCCTCAGTCCGTTTTTGGAGAAAAGAAAAAAGATTCGCTTTTTCTCCACGGATCATCTGACTACGGCGCATCGTTTTTTTGACCGCTTTGGCCGCACTGCGGTCATCCTCGCGCGGTTTTTGCCGCTCATTCGCAGCTTTGTGCCCCTGGCGGCCGGCATCAGCAGAATGGAGTTCGGCCCCTATGTCTCCTACAGTCTACTGGGATGCTGCACCTGGGTGAGCGGCTACCTGCTGGCCGGCTTTTTTTTCGGCAACATTCCCTTTGTGAAAAATAATTTCATGATGGTGGTTCTCGGCATCGTGGTGATCTCCATGTTGCCTGCCCTGGTTAAATTGGCGGGATCCCTGCTGAAAAAATAATACAGTTGGTCGCAGCGAGCGGCCGACGACGCATTTTAAACGAGAAGGTGACGGAATGGACGCTAGCATCGGCAAAAAAGCTTTATGGCTGAACTTATCAGTCGCCTGGCTGGGGTGGTTGTTCGACGGCATGGAGATGGGACTGTACTCCCTCATCGCTATGCCGGCGCTGAAAGAGCTGTTGCACACACAGGACAGCGCGGTCATCGGACCATACGTCGGTGTCATGTTCGCCCTGTTTCTTCTCGGCGCTTCGGTGGGCGGATTCATTTTCGGCCGCCTGGGCGACAAGATCGGCCGCGTTAAAACCATGATCCTCACCGTGATCACCTACAGCCTGTTCACCGCACTCTCCGCCATCGCTACCAACGTATGGCAATTCGGCGCCTGCCGTTTTCTCGGCGCCATGGGCCTGGGCGGCGAATGGGGTCTGGGCGTGGCGCTGGTCATGGAGACCTGGCCTGATTCCAAACGGCCGCTGCTGGCCGGCGTGCTCGGCGCTGCCGCTAATGTGGGCTTTCTCGTCAGTTCGTTCATCGGATTGATCGCCGGCGCCTGGGGCTGGCGGCCGCTGCTGCTCATCGGACTGGCGCCGGCCGTGCTGGCCTTCTTTATCCGCATGATGGTGAAAGAACCGGAAAAATGGCAGCACGCCAAGGCACGCGGCGAAAAGCCGGATCTCAAACAGCTCTGGCGTCCGCCCCTGCGCAAACGCACCATCCTTGGCTGCATCGTCTCATCGGTGGTGATCATCGGAACCTGGGGCGTGTTTCAGTGGATTCCCTCTTGGGTGAACACGCTGGTGGGCGGAGATGCGGCGCCGCAGCGGGCCACCGTGCAGATGTACATGGCTTTTGGCCAGATTATCGGCGCCCTGCTCGGCGGATTGATGGCGGAATGGGTCGGCAGACGCTGGTCCTATGCGTTCTACTGCATCACCAGCTTTATCACCGTTGCGGCGCTGTACGGACTGTTCGACAGCTATGGCATGGGCCTTCTGCTCATGGCCGCCTTTTCCGGCGTGTTCGTCACTGCGTTTTTCGGCTGGCTGCCGTTGTATCTGCCGGAGCTCTTTCCCACGCGCATTCGCGCCACGGGTGAAGGCATCACCTTTAACTTTGGCCGCATTATCGCCGCTATTCTGGTGGTGGCCGGCACCGGACAGCTGGTCAAAGTGTTCCATGGGTCCTTTGCCAAGGCCGGCGCACTGATGGCCAGCGTCTATCTTATCGGATTGGCGGTGATCTGGTTCATGCCTGAAACTAAGGGTCAGCAACTGCCGGAATGAAAAGACGTTGCACGAGAAACGGTAAAGCGGAAATTATTTTCTAATCCTTTTGGTGGGGTGTGGGGAACGTGTCACGTGTAACGTGCTACGTGTCACGTATCCCATGCCCCGAATATTGTCTCGATTGCAGTTCGAACAATCGCGCATAGACCCCGCCCCGGCGCATCAGCTCCTCATGAGAGCCCTGTTCGATGATGCGGCCGTTTTGCATGGTCACGATGCGGTCGCTGATGCGGGCCGAAGCCAGACGGTGGCTGATAAAGATGGCGGTCTTGTCCGCCGCCAGTTTACGGAACAGTTCAAAGATTTTATACTCTGCGGCTGCGTCCAGCGCACTGGTGGGCTCGTCCAGGATCACAATGCCGGCATCGCGGATCAGGGCGCGGCTGATGGCCAGTTTTTGCCACTCGCCGACGCTCAGTTCCTCCCCTTCTTCAAACCACTTCCCAAGATGGGTCTCATAGCCTCGGGGCAGACGCTTGATCACCTCATCAGCGCCTGACTCGATCGCCGCGTTGACGATTCTCTCGTCCTGCAGTTTCAACTCGACGTTGCCGAGCCAGATGTTCTCCCGCGCAGTCATGAAATAGTTCACATAATCCTGCAGCAGCACGCTGAAATTCCGCCGCAGCTCTTGAGGAGAAAACTCGGACAGCGGAATGCCGTCCAGCGTGATCCGGCCGCTGTCCGGTTCGTACAAGCGGCACAGCAGCTTGATCAGCGTGGTCTTGCCGGAGCCGTTCTCACCGACAATGGCGATGTGCTCGCCGGCTTGAATCTCCAGATCGATATCCGCCAGCGCCCGGCGTTCGCTTTGCGGATAGCTGAAAGAAACGCCCTCAAGCCGCAGTCCGTGCACCAGGGGACGCGGCACGCTTTTCGGCTGAGCGGGCGCTACGATGCCGGGCTTTAAGCGCAGAAAGGCGAAAAAGTGGGAGAGGAAGAGCGAGTTTTCATAGATCGACGCCAGATCCGACAGCCAGGCTTTCAACGAGCTCAGGCTGCGCTGGAAGGCCTGATAGTACATCACCAGATCGCCGAGCGTAATGGCGCCGGCGGCCGCGCGCAACGACACGATCGCCAGTCCACTGAAAACCACCAGGGTGGAAAGAAACTCGGCTGCGAAATCCCGACCCACCTGCTGTTTGGTCAGCGCCAGCCGTTCCGCCCGCCTTTTTTTGCGCAGAGCGCGATAGCGCTCGATGAACAGCGGTCCGAGATTGAACAGTCGCACCTCTTTGGCAAAATACTGACTGATGAGCATCCAGTCATAATAAGAGGATTCTCGTTCCAGAGAGCTTTGCTGCCGCCGCAGACCGAACAGCCTGCGCGAGTATTTCATTTTGATCAAAATGCCCGGTAAGGCTACGGGCAGAAGAAAGAGAATCGCAGACCAGTGAAAGCGCATCAGCAGCGCCACCATGGCGACCATCTGAATGCCGTTTTGCACCAGATTCGCCAGCGTGGACACCACCTGGTTCGGCCGATAGGGCGCCTCCTGCTGAGCCATGTGCAGCGTGTCATAATAAGCGGGATTCTCGTAATAGGCCAGATCCAGGGAAATGGACTGGCTGTGCAGGATGCTGTTCACGTAATCGCTCACCACCCAGGACAGCTGCTCCTGCACCAGCGTGGCCAGGGAGGAGCATAGCCGTATGAGCAGGGTGACGCCGGCGGTGGCTGCCACCAGAATTCCGACGCTGTGAAAGAAATCAGCGGAGGCCGGTTTCCGGCTCACGGCGTCGATGATCAGTTTGATGAGGTAGAGGTTAACGAGGGGAAGCAGTCCCTGGATGATCTGCAGGAACAGGTTCAGCACGGCCCAGCCCGGCGCGCAATTCCACACCAGTTTGACCGCCTGAACCAGCGCCTGAACGTTTTCTTTGCCTATGTGCAGCTTTTTGTCGTTGAAGGCCATTCTTTCTCTTTTCACGATCCCGTTCTAGTAAAATAACGCTTACCCCGCTCTTTTGCAACCATGTTTTTGCGATTCTTCTATAATCCCGGGTGCCGCGGGCTTTGCGACCCCGGGTGTTGAAGGTGCTGAAGAAAATATATAACCCCGGGTTTCCTTCAACCCCGGGAGCCGCGGGCTTTGCGGCCCCGGGTGTTGAAGGTTTTGAAGAAAAGCGCCGGGTGTTGAAGCCTTTGTTAAGCTTCGGGTGTTGAATGAATCCCTACAGCGACACCCGGTGTTGCCGCGAAAAGCGCGGCAACAACCGGGGTCTGGGCTTATTTCAACCCCGAGTGCCTTCAACCCCGGGGTCATGGTTTTTATGACCCCGGGTGTTGAAGGTTTTGAAGAAAAGCGCCGGGTGTTGAAGGTTTTGTTAAGCTTCGGTTGTTGAACGAATCCTTACAGCGACACCCGGTGTTGCCGCAAAAAGCGCGGCAACAACCGGGGTCTGCGAACGCGAAAAACGCGGCAACGACCAGGGTCTGCGAACGCGAAAAACGCGGCAACAACCGGGGTCTTGGCCAACACCTGGTCTCGCCGATTTCCATAGCAATTATTTTTATTCTTTTTAGCAAAAAAAACTTGCATTGATGAATCCTTTTTATTATTTTCATTGTTAATAATAATCTATGCTGCGTCGCCGCTGTTGGGGAACCAGCACGATTATTCTGTTCAGGGGAACACCATTAAGGATCCTTGGGACGAGACGAGCGGGGTTGGAAGGCTATCAAATACGGCAACTTGGGCTGCATGGAGCAGCAGTGCATCGGCTTTCTGCGATGAGCCACTTTTTCTGTATAGTCTTAAGGATACCTTGCCTGCCCGGTGCCCAGCGCCGCATACTTGTCGTTTATCATTAGACTTTTTTTAGGCCGGATTCCTTTTTCAGCCGGCTGTTGACGTATTGATGCGCATTTTTCGTATTTTTACCTCGATCGCTTAACATCTGGAGTGACAGGGCGGAGCTGTGTATTGACACCATTGAATTTTGCCCTGGTGGGCGCCGCAGGCTATATCGCGCCGCGTCACCTGCAGGCCATCAAAGACACCGGCAACCGGCTCATCGCCGCCTGCGATCCCAGCGACTCGGTGGGCATCCTCGACCGCTATTTCGACGATGTGGATTTCTTTACCGAGTTCGAACGCTTTGACCGCCATGCGGAAAAACTGCGCCGCCTGGGCGAGGACAAACGCATTCACTATGTCTCCATCTGCTCGCCCAACTATCTGCACGATGCTCATATCCGTTTCAGCCTGCGCATCGGCGCTCACGCCATCTGCGAAAAACCTCTGGTGCTCAATCCCTGGAACCTCGAGGCGCTGCAGGAGCTGGAGCGCGAGTCCGGCAAACGGGTCTACACCGTGCTGCAGCTGCGCGTGCACCCGGCTATCGTGGCCCTGCGTCAGCGCATACAGCATGAAACTGCGCGAAAGCACGAGGTGAATCTCACCTATATCACCTCCCGCGGCAACTGGTATCATTTCTCCTGGAAAGGCGACGCTAAAAAATCCGGCGGCATCGCCACCAACATCGGCATCCATTTCTTCGATATGCTCATCTGGATCTTTGGACCGGTGCAAAGCTTCAGCGTGCATCACGCGGATGCGAAAAAGAGCTCCGGCACTTTGGAGCTGGAGAACGCGCGGGTGAACTGGAGCCTGTCCGTGGATCGCAACGACCTGCCGCCGCAGGTGCGGGATAAGAACAAGAGCACTTTCCGCTCCATCACTGTCGACGGCCACGAGGTCGAGTTCTCCGACGGCTTTACCGATCTGCACACCGTACTCTATCGCGAGATCCTCGCCGGCCGCGGTTTCGGCATCATCGACGCCTTTCCCTCCGTACGCTTGGCCCAGGAGATAAGAGAAAAAAGCTGGAAATAAGTAGATAGTTAGAAGGTAGGAGGGGGAAGCTAGAAGGAAGGGGGCAAGTGAGAAGGTACGAGGGAGAAGTTTGAAGGTGGAAAGTAAAAGTTAGAGGGCAGGAGGGAGAAGTTAGAAGGAGAAGATAGTGAGAATATACAAGTCTATTTTTTTGCCTTCCAATTTCAACTTTTAACCTTGGTCTTTCTCTTCCAACTACTAATTTCCAGCTTTTAACTTTATTAGGGCCCCTGATCATATGACCCGTTGGCATGACGGCCTCAGGCTGCGATTCGCATCTTTTCCCAAACACCAGCAGCTCCTGATGGCGCTGAATGAACTCAACCGGGCGCAAAATATGCAGAACGTGCCTTTGGAATATAGACGGGCGTTGGAGCGCTGTCTGGAACTGGTCGACCTGATGTCCGCGCAACCTGTTTGGCGGCCGGCGCTGCGTGAACTCCGTCGCGGCAGAGAAATGATCGCCCGGCTGTATGTCGCGCCAACGCCGTTGCCCACGCTCTCGCTGCAGAACGCTTTGCTGCAACTGGATCCAACCGCCTGGAAAATGTTGAAAAAAAACTGACCGCCGTTTCGCAAAACAAGCAAAACAAGCAAAATAAATTGCTGAAAACCAGGCTGTTGTGGATTCTGCGCGTTTTCATCCTTTGCGCCACGGTCCTGTTTCTCGTTCACTATATCGATTTTCACCTGGTTCTGAACGCCATCCGGCGAATCCCGCTCTGGATACTGCTCATCATCATTCCCATCTCGTTGTTGCGGATCTGGCTGAACGCTATCCGCTGGAAGATCTGCAACACCGATACGCTGCAGCAGCTGTCCGACTGGGACTATTTCCGCTACATGATGATCTCCACCTCGTTCAATCAGGTCATGCCCGGCGTGCTGGGCGGCGATATCGTCAAGGCGTTATGGATCGGCAGCGATGTGCAGGCCAACAAAGCGCGCAACGTGCTCTCCGTGCTGTTTGATCGCATCGTCGGTTTCATCTCCATCCTTCTGCTCGGCCTGCTGGCCGTTGCGTTCAGCCCGCTCATCAACGTCGGGATCAAGCACAAAGTTTTTATCTTTGCTTTCGCCGGACTGCTCCTGGTTCTCCTGCTGATCTGGCTGCTGCGTCGTTTCAGCGGGACTGCAAGCGGGTTGGCAAAGGGGACGGCGGAAAACAAGTTCGGCCGCATGATCAGGAACGGCTGGCTGCTGGCTCTGGACATAGTCGGCTATTTTCTCGGTCGGCCTTTCATTTTTATCAAAGCGTTGCTGCTCAGCTTTGTTATTCACATCTCGTGGTTTTTCATCAACTATTATCTCGCGCTTCATCTGCGGATCAACGTCACTTTTTTCGATATCAGCATGATCAGCTGTCTGGTGTGGATCATCACCATCATCCCCCTCTCCATCGGCGGCATGGGCGTGCGCGAGTTGTCCTACATCGGCTTGCTCTCCGGCTATGGCGTTTCCGCCGAACAGGCCACGGCGCTTTCGGTCACAGTCTTTTCGACCATGGTCATTGTGGCGATTCTGGGAGTTCCGTTTATTTTTACGAAAAAAGAAGCAACAAAAAGTTAGAAGCAATATAAATAAAGTTGGAGAACATTGTTCTACCACGAAGCACACAAAGCACACGAAGAAAAAAGTTTGACATATTAAGATATAGCTATGTTCAAGGAATGGGATCACTTCGTGTTCTTCGTGACCTTCGTGGTTATCAAATTTTTCGGAATAATTTGTAACTTTTAACTTTTATCCTCGTGTTGCCTGAATTTTTAAAACCCTATTTCTGGGACTGCGCTTTTTCCGATCTTGATCCGCTTCGCCACCAACGGTTTATCGCTGAACGGATTCTGGTCTTTGGCAACGACGCGGCCATCCGCTGGTTGAGAGAGAACCTGGCGGCAAAAGAATGGCCGGAGCTGATCAATTCGGGAAAACATCTGGACCCTAAAACCCGCAACTATTGGCGGCTTGTATTGAACCATGAATCTGCAGATAAACATTCTGCCCCGGGCGCAAAAGTGGCTTCTCGACAAACTGCAACAGATTGAATGGCCGGCGCCATTTTATCTGGCCGGCGGCACCGGTCTGGCTCTGCAGATCGGACATCGGCAATCGATCGATTTTGATTTTTTCACTGAAACCGAATTCGACGGTCGGCTGCTGATCACACGTCTCGGCGCTCTGGGAAAACTTGTACGCCTGCAGGAATCAAAAGGAACCCTGCATTGCAGCCTCGACGGCATCAAGCTGTCATTTTTTCATTATCCGCATCCCCTTCGGCAATACGTCAGCGCTGCCGGCATCCGCATTGCTTCTGTATTGGACATCGGTCTGATGAAATTGGAAGCCATCTCCGGGCGCGGCGATAAGAAGGATTTTATCGATCTGTACTTTATACTTGGCCATTATTCACTTTCCACGCTTCTCGAGCAGCATTCTGATAAATATGGCATGGATTGGACCAGTCGGTATCATCTTCTTCGTTCGTTGGTCTATTTTGCCGATGCAGAGGATCAGCCTATGCCCCTGATGCTTCAAGAGGTTTCCTGGACAAAAATCAAACAAACCATCACCGAGGCCGTACTCTTGCTCAATCAGGGAGGATGAACGCTCGGCCGTAAAGTTTTACCAACCATCGAGGCCACGAGGAAGCCAAGGCTATTCCATCCCTTGAACAGGATTGTATCTATTTGTCTTTAGCTTTTACCTTATTTGTACCATGTGCATCCATTTCCTCTATTTTTTTTTCACCTTCTAGCTTTCAATTTTTAATTTCTTGCTTTTTTCACATTATTTTACCACGAAGCGCACGAAGCACACGAAGAAAAAAGTTTGAGATATTAAGATATAGCACTGTTCAAGGAATGGAATCCCTTCGTGCTCTTCGTGACCTTCGTGGTTATTAAATTTTTCGGAATAATTTCTAACTTCCAACTTCTAACTTTTAACTTTTAACTTTTTTTCACCTTCTAACTTCTAACTTGAACCTTCTAACTCTTTTGCGCCCTCGGTCAATTTTCACCGTTTTTTCCCTTTTCTTTTCACCTTCTAACTGCTAACTTGTAACTCCCAACTTTGAGCCGAAAATGAAAAAGTATGTGATTCTTCTCCTTATCCTTTGCATCTCTGCCTTTGCCCAGGAGCGCAAGATCAAAGCGGGCGACGGCATCGAGATCGTGGTCTATGGCCACCAGGAACTCTCCCGCGTGGTCACCGTCTCCCCCCAGGGCACCATCGACTTTCCCTTTATGCAGAACCTGCCGGTGGACGGACTCACCCTGGAAAAGCTGCGCGAGATCATCGTTGCGCAGCTTTCCCGGTATCTTGAGGATTTCCCGATTGTTACGCTCAATTTCGCCAAGAGCAATGTCATCAACATCTCCATCATGGGCATGGTCAAGCAGCCCGGCATTCGCCAGTTGCCGCTCTACTCTAATCTGCAGGGCGCCATCGCCGCTGCCGGCGGCACCGCGCCCGGCGCCAAGCTCACCGAGGTCCAGCTCATGCGCGGCGAACCGGGCAAAATGGTCGCCGCCAAGTATGACCTGCAGGCGTTTCTTCTCGACGGCGACCTGAAGAACAACCCCATGCTCTCCGAGGGCGACGTCATCATGGTCACGGCCGGCGAAATGCTCAATACTGTCAAAGTGGTGGGCGAGGTGCGGGTACCCGGCGTTTTCGAAGAGTTCACCAGCGCCACGGTGATCGACATGCTCATGCGCGCCGGTGGACCCACGGCCAACGCGGACATCAAAAAGATCCGCTACATCTCTCCGGCGCGGAAAAAAGCGGCTGAATACCGCTTTAATTTGGAAGAGTACCTCGCCTCCAGCGGCACCTATCCCAATCCTGAGGTCAAGGCCGGGGATATCATTTACGTGCCGAAAAAACCTGAATCCTGGCGGACCTATCTTCCCATCGTTAGCGGCCTGTCGAGTGTCGTGATAAGCATTTATTATATTTTTAGGATTCAAAATGAATAGCTCCTGGCCGGTCCGAACTCTAAGCCGGCCTTATCGAACCGCATCGGAGTACTCATGCCTCCAGAAATAAACCAGGACAGCGTTGAACGCGAATGGACGCTGCAGGATTATATTGATCTTTTTCTTCGCCGGAAGCTGATCATTCTCTCCATCTTTGCCGCTGTCTTTGCCGTTACCCTGTGGTATACGTTGATGCGGCCGCCGCAATATCAGTCCGCCGCCACCTTTTTAATCGAAAGCCCGAACATGGGCCTCGGCAGTCTGCTCAACGCCCAGGCCGGGCGCGCCATGGCCGAACCCGCCCGGCCTTTCGAGTTCTATGAAGCGCTGCTGCAGAGTCAGGCCTATCAGGATCTGCTTTTTCAACAGCTGCTCAGCGACACCGTCATTCGCGCCACCGGCGTTACTACCGAAGAGCTGGCCCGCATCAGAAAAAAAAGTTTAAGGCTCACCGCCGACAAGACCGAGCTGGTCAAGCTCGAGGTCACCGCCCGCTCGCCGCAGCTGGCCTGGCGCTATGCCGCCATCGCCACCGAGATGTTCAAAATCCGTTGCCGCCAGATCGAGTTGGAAGAGACCCGCAATGTGGTGGACTATGTCGACAAGCAAAAGGACATCTCCCGCAACAAGCTCGAGGACGCCGAACGTTCGCTGCAAGAGTTCAAAGAATCCAGCAGCTTTGCCGTTTCCGATGAAGAGGGCGGACTGCTGAAAAAGCTGGTGGAACTGGAAAGCCAGCTGGCTGAAGTCCAGTCCCAGCGTCAGCTGGCAGAGGCCAACATCGCCGCCTATAACCAGCGGCTCAGCGATCTCAAGGCGCCCAACACGCCGGAGCTGAATACCGTTGACACGCCGGCCACCAAAGCGCTGCGCAGCCGTCTGGACCAGCTGGTGGAAGAGCGCAGCCGCCTCAGCGCGGCCGGACAGCGCGGGGTCAGAGCCACGGCCCTGGACCAGGAGATCGACGAGGTGCGCAACCAGCTCTACCGTGCCATCATCGAGGCCCGGCCGGTCAAGGACACCGGCGCCTATCTCAATCAGAACCTGTGGGAGGAGATCCGCCAGAACCGCGTCAAGGAAGAGCTGCAGCTCTATATGCTGCGCAACCGCGAACGCTTTTTTCAGCGCCAGGTGGAGACCTACCGCCGCGAAAACCCCAAGCTCATCGAACGCGCCATCGAGATGACCAAGCTGCAGCGTTCAAAAAAAGTCTATGAGGACATGTTCAGCATTCTCCTGGAAAAGGGGGAAGAAGCGCGCATCAAATCCGCCACCGGCACCGGCGGCATTCGCATCATCGACACGCCCACCATTCCGCAAAAACCGGTTCCCAGCCATGTGCCGCGCAACCTGCTCGTCGGCGCGCTGCTCGGCCTGGGTTTGGGTTTCGGTTTTGCCATGGTGCGCGAATATCTGGACAACACCATCCGCAGCGGCGACGAGCTGACCCGCCACACCGGCCTGTCCATTCTGGCTGCGGTGCCGGTCATCGAACCGCGCAACGGCAAAAATATCGCCTCCAAGCTCAATCCCGCCGCCATGCTGTCCGACGCAGCCGATGACGAATACGGCAAAAATCTGATCCACAAACTGCAGCCGCGCGATCCGACCGTGGATGTCTATCGCAGTCTGCGCACCAACCTCCAGTTCGCCGGCGTGGACAAGCCCATCAGCGCCCTGCTGGTCACCAGTTCATTGCCCGGCGAGGGCAAGACCCTTACCGCCGCCAACCTGGCCATCTCCTACGCCGAACTGGGCAAGCGCGTGCTGCTGGTGGACGGCGATCTGCGCAAGCCCAAGCAGCATTCGGTGCTCGGCGTGGAGGTCACGGCCGGTCTGTCCGATTTCATGGTAAAGAGCCTCGATCTCAAGCAGATCCTCTATCCCACGGCCGTGCCTAATCTGCGTCTGGCGCCCTGCGGCACGGTGCCGCCCAATCCGGCGGAGATGATCGCCAGCCGCCGCATGTCCGATTTTCTTCAGCACATGCAAAAGCTGTTCGATCTGGTGATCATCGACTCGCCGCCGGTGCGTGTGGTGGCCGATCCCCTGTTGCTCGCCGGCAAGGTCAGCCATGCGCTGCTGGTGGTCAAGTTCGCCTCCACCCAGCTGCGCGACGTGCAGGAAGCGGTCTCGCTCCTGCGCCGCGCCAAGACGCCGCTGCTCGGCGCCGTGTTCA
>JAKJDB010000515.1 GCA_022706175.1 Candidatus Zhuqueibacterota bacterium
CCGGACAAGGACAGCCGTTCGTTAATGCGCTCGATGGTCAAGGGCGCGGAGCCTTCGTAGTGGTTGTTCACGTTCAAGAAAACGTCCAGATCACGCTGCAGCATGTGGGTGATGATGCGGCAGAACGCCTGGAGCTCGTCGTCCCGCGGGTGCAGAATACGATCCCACTTTAATCCGCTCTTTTTCTCCATAACCTGACGGTCCGGACCGTGCAGGCGAATCACCACCCGGTTTCGCAGCCATTTTTCCCACTTTTCATACAGATCGATCGCCGAAGGCATATAATAGCCCTGGAGAAAGACCATGGCCGCGTCGTGGGCTTGAAGAAAATCGAAAAAAGATTGATTCAGGTAATTGGGATTGCGGATTTCGATGGCCAGGGGAAAGCGGCGGTCGCAGGAAGAGAGAAAAGTGGCCAGCCGGTCCTGGAGCTCTTTCTGGGAGGCCATCTTTTGTTTGTTCAGATATTCGAACTGGAATAGAATCACCCCCAGGTGCGCATGCAGCGGAACGAGCGCCTGCAGGAATCGGCTGTAGAGATCGGTGGAGAGGAAAAAGGGATTAGCGCGCAGCGGCCGGCTTTTATCCTTTTCATACGCGTGGGTAAGGGTCAGGCTGTTGGGCGCTTTGACGGTGAAGATGAAATCAGCGGGCACGGAGCGGCTGTACTCCTGGACCACGCCGGCCTGCGGCAACGCAGCCCGATCGAGTGTGTGCAGAGACCAGAACCACTGGTCCACCTCCACGGTGGCGTAGCGCCGGCTGTATTCGGCCAGATGGTTCTCCACGTCCGCAGAGTACACCAATCCTTTCCAGGAGTCATATTTCCAGCTGCAGGTGCCGATGAGCAGTCTTGCCATGGGAGCCTCTCAACATGGGCGGCATGCGTTCACGGCTGCCGAGGGCGTGCGGGGCCACGGGCGTTCTGCGGCTCGATCGAACGGCGGGACGCTGAAGCAGAGATAGCGGATGATCGTCCCCTTTTTTCTGAATGCCTGTTCATAGCGGGTCGGCAGGAGGAGACGCTCGTCCGCTGGCGGATGTTGATAGAGATCAGCAAGCGCCTGATGAATAACGCCGCCTTGTTCCGCTACGACCGTCTGCGTGTAGCGGAACAGGCCTTCATGGTCGGTCTTGAGATGGATCAGACCGCCGGGTTTGAGGATCTTTTGATACAGCGGTAAAAATCTCGGCGAGGTCAGCCGTTTGTGGCGTTTGCTGTACACCGGATAGGGATCGGGGAAGGTGATCCAGATTTCATCTGCTTCAGCGGGAGAAAAATAGTCGCCGATCCTTTCGATAAAGATGCGCAGAAATGCGACGTTGGGCAACGCCTGGAGCTGCGCCTGCTTGGCGCCGTTCCACAGACGGGCGCCTTTGAGATCCACCCCGATAAAGTTGCGCTGGGGAAACTGGATCGCCAGCGCCAGGGTCAAGTCGCCCTGACCGCAGCCCAGCTCCAGCGTGATCGGCCGGTTGTTGCGGAAAATCCGTGAGTGCCAACAGCCCGGCAGGCCGTCGGGGATTTGATACACATTGGGCATCTTGGCCAGGTCGGCAAAACGTTGCAATTTTTTTTTCGGCATGGTACGGTTTCCGGCAGCGAAGAGTCCGGAGGTCCGGTTGTTGCAGCGGTTTTTCCCCCGGCTTGGGCAGCGGGGCCGCCTGTCCGGCGGTCACGCCACAGTCACAGGGCAGGCGCGCGTCCCGCCGGCAAGTCGGCTTACCAGGAGCCGAAGCGGGAACCTCGGAATCCGCCTTGCTGGCGGCCGCCGGATCTCGCCTCTCGCGGCCGAGCCTGATTGACGACCAGGCGGTTGTCCTCCATCAGGGCGCCGTTGAGCTTTTCAATAGCGGTCAGAGCTTCCGCCCGATTGGGCATTTCCACAAAGCCAAATCCACGCATTTCACCGCTGTATTGGTCTTTGATCAGTTTGATTTCAGCCACCTGACCGTATTGTTCGAATAACGTACGGACCTTGTCTTCGCTAATGGGTTTGGGAAGATTTCCGACATAGATGTTCACTCTGGGCTCCTTTGTCTTTTTACTGCTGCATGGGTCACTCAACCACAATCGAGAGATTAAGCAC
Source organism: Candidatus Zhuqueibacterota bacterium (assembly GCA_022706175.1). The sequence goes on from JAKJDB010000515.1 coordinate 2,091, forward strand.
TCGTTCCGCGTGAACGCCCTATGAATGAGATCAAATGCCGTCGATCTGGTTTTTTAGTTTGTTCAATATATAGGAAATAATAGTCTAATACAACCTTTATTATTGCCAGGGCCGTCATCCAGTGTTTCAGAATTCGCTCAGGATGGAGGAAATCCAGGCCGGGCGCCGTAACAGAAGCATTATTTGCTTCTGTTGCGAAAATTTCTTATATTGACGAAATTATTCTGATCTCTCTTTGTGCGCCGGAGCTGGTTTTCTTCGCCCTGACCGCCTCAGGGGGTCAGTCCAGCGCTATCGATTCAGACGGATCATGAAGCAGAAAAGTCAAGAGATATCCGGCCTCATTTTCAACGTTCAGCGTTTTTCAATTCATGACGGACCCGGCATTCGCACCACGGTTTTTCTCAAGGGCTGTCCCCTTCGCTGTTTCTGGTGCCACAATCCGGAAGGCCTGGACCTGCTGCCTGCGCTGCAATACTGGGATCACCGCTGCACCCGGTGCGGCGCCTGCGTGACAGCCTGTCCGGATCACCTTCACCATCTCGAGTCCGGCGAGCATCGGATCGACAGAGAGCGTTGTAGCGCCTGCTTTCGCTGCGTCGACCAATGTTACAGCGGCGCTTTGGAACCGAGCGGCCGGCGCGTGCGGGTAGCAGAGCTTTTGCCGCAGCTCCTGGCTGATCAGCCCTTTTTCGCCGCCTCCGGAGGCGGCGTCACCCTCTCCGGAGGCGAGCCGCTGCTGCAGCCGCAGTTCACCCGCGCTCTGCTGCAGGCGTGCAAAGCGGCCGGCGTGCACACGACGGTGCAGACCTGCGCAGCGACCAGCTGGGCGCACCTGCGCTCGATCCTTGCTTGGGTCGATCTGTTTCTGATCGACATCAAGGTGCTCGATCCGGTGGCGCATAGACAGTGCACCGGCCAGAGCAACCGTCGCATACTGGAAAATATACGGCGCCTGGCTGAAACGTCCACGCCGCTGGTCTTTCGCATTCCGGTCATTCCGGGCGTGAACGACAGGCCGGAGACGATCGCAGAGATCGCCCGTTTTGTCTCCACACTGCGGACGCCAGCGCTGACCGTGGAGCTGGTGCCGTTTCATCGACTGGCCACGGATAAATACCGC
>JAKJDB010000516.1 GCA_022706175.1 Candidatus Zhuqueibacterota bacterium
TGAAAAGGTAGAACAGAAGGTACAATCGTTTCATGGTGAATCCAGATTCATTTTGTTTTGACCGCGGTCATCATGATCTCCACCGCGCCGTCCCTGGGCAACCGGCCCGGCTGCACCACTGCGCGCGCCGGCAACTGGGATGTAAAGAATTTCGCGTAAATCGCATTGAACGCGGCGAAATCGTTCATATCCGCCAGAAACGCCTGGGTGACCACCACCTCATCAAAAGTGAATCCAGCCTCATTCAACACGGCCTGCAGGTTGAGCATGGCGCGGGTGGTCTGCGCTTCCACGCCGCCCTCCACCATTTTGCCCGTGGCCGGATCGATGCCCAACTGGCCGGCCAGGTACAGCGTGCGGCCGACCAGCACAGCCTGCGAATAGGGGCCGATCGCCGCCGGCGCGTTAGGGGTTTGAATGGTGGTGCGGGTCAGCTTTTCCCCGGTTCCGCATCCGGCCATCAGCCAGGCCAGAAAGATAAGACAGGTTTTTTTCATCATTCGGTCTCTCCTCTAGGGGTAACACTCTGTATAATATAAAATTTATTTAAGACATTCAAGGAAATTATCTCCTGCAAATAAACCTTGATCCGGTTTAAAAATATGCTAAACTATCAGCTGGAAGGGAATATTTCTGTTTTTGCCCGGTACTGTCATTGAGGCGCGGAGGATGCACATCAGGAAGAGACCATGACCGGTTGGCAACAATTGCTGCAACGGCGGCAGGACCTGCAATGGGTGCGCAGGATCAAAGCCGGAGATCAGCAGGCATTCCGCTCGCTGGTGGAACGCTATCAGTCCAGAATCTATGCACTGGTGCGCGCCATGGTGGGTTCGCACGCGCTGAGCGACGACATCACCCAGGATACCTTCATCAAAGTGTATCGCAACCTCTCCTCCTTTGACGAAAGCTATCCGTTCTTTCCCTGGCTCCGCCGCATCGCCGTCAATACCGCGCTGACCGCCCTGCAGGTCACGCGCACGCAGAACCGGGTGGCGCTGGATGCGGAGCTTCGCGAGGAGGCGTCGCTGGACCAAGCCATCGAGCAGAACGAATTGATCCTGCAGATGCAAAAAGAGATCGCCGGATTGCCGGAGGAACAGCGCACGGTCTTTGTTCTGCGCACTCAGCAGGAGATGAGCTATGAGGAGATCGCCGCCGCACTGAACCTGTCCCTGGGAACCGTGATGTCGCGGTTGAGCCGCGCCCGCAGCCGGCTGAAAGAATCGTTGCGTGAATATATTTAATCGGGTGCCATGATGACCTGTGAAGAAATAGACAACAAGCTGTCCGCCTGGTTTGACGGGGAACTGGACGGGCCGGAGCAGCGACAAATCGAGCAGCATCTGCAGACCTGCAGCGCGTGCCGCAACAAAGGGCAACAGCTGCTTGCCCTGCACACGCAGGGCAAACACGCCCTCAGCGGCTATCGTTTGCCCGAAGCCTATTGGCGCGACTTGACCGACCGCATCGTCTCCGTTGTCCCTGCCCGTTCAGCCGCTGCCGGAACCGGCTTTGTCGGCTGGTTCCGCCGCCGGCGCGCGGTATGGGTGGGATCCATCAGCCTGGCAGCCATGATCGCACTGGTGGCGTTGACCACGGACCTGGCTTTTCGGAAACAGGAAATTCTCTCGCTCTCTTTTGATGAGGATCGAACCGCAGTGCCGGCGCACGGATCTACGGCAGCGCCGCTCCAGGAGGCCGGGCAGCCGCTCGAGCAGAGCAAAGCAAAACCGGTGGTGATGACGGAAAAAAAGGAAAAAGAAATCCGCAGCCAAGCGGACCCGGCCCGAGATGTACGAATCGCCACAACCGCCGGCCAGCCGCCAGCAGGAAAGGCCGAGAGCGCGCCGCCGGTTACAGCGATGGAAAAAGGGCTGGCGGATGAGACCCTGTTGGCGCCGGCCCGTGACGCGCACATCGCCACAACCTCCGCCCTGCCGCCCGTAAGGAAGGTCGAGACCGCGCAGCAGGTTGCGGCGGCGGACAAAGGACCGGCGAACGAGATCCTGCCGGCGCCGGTGGTCGGCAACGCGGCAGCGGAAGACATGGCCGTGATGCAGAGCAACGGCGCGCCGCTGATGAACCGCTACGTCGACGTCACACCCGCTTACACCTCTCTGGCGAAAAATGACAGAAATAAAATGACCCGGGCGTACAGCGAAAAGGAACGGCGCCTGGCACTGCAAAAGCTCCAGGGTGAACTGCTCATCATCGAAACCCTCAGCGCTAAGCACGTTCCGGCGCTGTCGGAACCGGAGAGACGGTCGTTGAACAGTCGGGTGGTGCAGGCCGCCGCCCTGTTTTATGCGTTGGTTGGCTCTGACCGGACCGATGCGCTGGCCGAACAGGCGGTCGCTTTTTACCAAACCCATCACCGGGTACTGGCGGATTCCCTGGGCCAGGCCTGCTATGAACAGCGGCTGCAGAGGCTGAAATTTAGATTTTAAGGAACGAATCGACTTTTGCATAGGTATATGAAATAGGCCGACGAATTAGTACTATGCAAAGAAGCGGTGTCAAATCGAAAATGTTCATATCTCCGGCGACTTTGCTCATTCGCGCCGATAATAATGAGAATAAGACCTATCAGCCTAGCTGCTCCATTCTTCTTTATTGGCTTTCCTCAGAATAAAATCACAAAAGTTGAAAATTGAATTCTCCAAATGAAGTTAGAACCGGCATCTCGGATTTGAGTTCATCGACAAGAAGCAATATATTCGAGAATGTGATTTTTTTTCTGAACAAGATAGCAGTGTCCCTATATATATATGTCTATAATATGACAAAAAATGGTTCATTTTTCTCAAGCCAGATCGAATTAAGGCGGTTTGGCTGAATTCCATTTATGCCCACTTTCCAATTGAAGAAGAAAGGATTATTTTATGCGGCTTAATAGATATTGTAATCATTTTTTAGCCATGTTAATATTTGGAATCGTTTCTTTCTGTTTTTATTGCTCTAAGAATAATAATTCAAACCCGGCGGCTGCAGATGACTTAGGCTTAAATAAAGTTGTTTATGAACATTCTGGCAAGATTGATGCTGCAGGGGGGACTATTCAAATCTCTGACCCTTCTAGTCCATTGGTGGGCTCTTTTGTTGAAATCCCAGAAAATGCTCTGCCTACAAAAGAAGAAATAAGGATTGAAAAGGCTTCTAAGGACTATTCATACAATCAAGATTCAACGAATTTCTATGTATCTTTTGAA
>JAKJDB010000517.1 GCA_022706175.1 Candidatus Zhuqueibacterota bacterium
GGCGGCGCCTGCGGGAAATTCCGCCGTGCCCTTCCAGTAATCCCCCGACACATGCTGCAACAATACCGGTGAATCGCCGCCCCAGGTCAACGGACCACCTGAACCGCGCACCTGAACCGTCGACAACGCTCCCAACGTGTCCGGCACCGCCGCGGTGTTCACGTTAAACGTGACCTTGACCGTCTGAGCGTGCACTGCTGTGACCAGCAGCAGAATAAACAGCAACAATGATAGAGACTTTTTCATGCCTTCCTCCAAATTGAGTGGAATGTAGTGAATGGATTTGAAAAAGTGTGTGACACTCTTTGTGGAAGCACCTCCTTCCATCTCATAAAGCGATTTTTAAAAACTGATCCCTAATGAGAACATTTGAATGTTTTCGAACAGCCCAAAATCGGCAAACGTATAATCACAATGATAGCCGATGCCGCCGACCTTGTACTTTACTCCGACGCCAAAGGTGGGACCTTCTTCGCTGTCCTCTCTGAACAGGGATTTGTAGCCGGCGCGGAAAAAGGCCAGCTCGCTGAAGGCGAATTCGGCGCCCACATTGATGATTTCATCGTTATCGCTGGGGCGCAGGGCATCGGCGGCCACGGTCAGGCGATAGTGCGGCGCTTTGATTGCGTCCAACGCCACTCCGACCCGGAAAAAGAGCGGCAAAGGCCAGCTTTCGGTCTTGAGGTTGGCGACGATATTCTGGTTATCGCCGAGAGAATTCGGATCCAAATCCACCCGCTGCAGCAAATCCCGGCCATCGTGTCGAATGTCGGAGCCAAAATTGCTGATGCTCATGCCAAGCCGCATATCTTTAAAGGGTGTGACGAAAAGCAAGCCGACATCCAGGGCAAAGGCGCTGGCGGATTCGTTCCACAGCTTCTGCTGAATGTATTTGCCGCTGCCGCCGATGGAAAAGCGATCCGTCAACCGGCGGGCGTAGGAAAGGCCGACGGCCAGATCGCTGGCCTGCCATATTTCACCCGTTCCTTCCGGCTGCAGCACCGTGGTCACCTGTTCCTCTCCATAGCCCAGCTGCGTATAGCTGATGCCGATGGCGTTGGTGCCATCCAGGTTGAGCACAAAGCCAAACCAGTTCAACTTGCTGTCCACCAGCCAGTTGGTATGGACGAATTGGATTTGCGAGGTGGGCAGCTGGGCGATGCCGCCGGGGTTGTAATACAACGCCGAGGCATCTGTGGCGACGGCGGCAAAAGCCCCGCCCATGGCTGTCGCACGCGGTCCCACGCTGACGCCCAGAAACGGCACGGCCGTGGTGCCCACCTTGGTCTGCGCCGGCAAGGAGGAAAAGAGGCCGGCCAGACTCAGCAGGTTGAGAACAAGGAACGAATACAATCCTTGCCAGCGGATCATTTTATTGTCCATGACTTTTCCTTATTTGATAATGGCAATTTTGCCCTTTTTCTGTCCGACGCTGGAATCGATGAGATAAAAATAAACGCCGGCGGCCACATCCAGATTTTCCTTGGTCTTCAGGTTCCAGGATACCGAGCCGTCAAAAGGATTATCATCATGCTGCAACGTCACCACGTGTTCTCCGCGGGTGGTGAAGATATGGATTTGCGCATTGGCCGGCAGATGAATAAAATCGATTTTGCGTTCGCCGCGGCCGCTGGTGATGGCCGGCGGCAACGGCAATTCGTGCGCCGTGGCTGAGACGTAAGGATTCGGCACGACCTTGATCCGGTCCAGATCCGTAGCGGCCACGACCTGATCCACCGAGGCCGGCTGCGTTTGAAAGGTGTACCCATCTCCGCGGCGGAACGGCTTGGACGTGTAGAGATAAAGGGTGTCCCCTTTGCCATAGGTGTAGGATTGTTCGCCGATGACGTTCAGCGACCAGGTCAGCGTCACAGCGCCCTTGGCATCGGGCTCGAAAAAGTATATCTCATCGGCCGGGCTCAGCTGGTCATCGGCGTTGAGATCGAGAAAAACAAAATCGATATAGCGGCGGTCCGTGTTGTTCCAGACTCTGAATTTCACCGGCACGCCGATCAGACCCCAGCTCGCCACCTGCAGGGTGGTGTCCACCACCGTGTCGCTGAACTCGACCCGGTAATCGCTCGGCTTGGCCAGGCCTTTGAGTTTGTCCGGGCCGATAACGCCTTCATACAGATACAGATTGAGGGCCAGCGCTTTATTCGCGTTCGACCAGCGGCTTTTCTGATTATCGAGCTTCACCGCCCATCTGTTGTTGAAGGCCAGTTGCACTCCATCGAAAATATCGCTGTCCTTGGTTTCCGCGGTATAGGGACTGCCGAGAATATGCATGCTTTTATAGACCGGATAGTATTGGTAGCGGATCGTGTAGCGGTCCCCGTAGCGCAGATCGCCCGGCGCGGCGCCGCGTATCTTGCCCGCCGAGGCCTCCACGACATATTTGCCGGCCGGGATGGTTTGTCCGCTCTGATCGCTGACCACGACCGTCGCCGCGGCCACGTGCGGATGCGGCAGACGGACAAAGACCGTGTCGCGGGCGATAAAAGATTCCGTCACGCCCGTGACATCGAGAACGGAATAGGAGGTCGTTACCGGCGCCAACCACTCGTTGATGTCTTCGGCATCCGTTTTTTTGTTGTTATCGTTGTCGATGCCGTCGTTGGAGGTGTCCCAGAACTCCACCTCGTAGGTGTGGCCCTTGACCGCGCTGTGGTCCACCACGGTGTAATAGACGTCGCCGGTGCCGACGGTGGGCCGGCTTTCCAGCTTGACGCTGTTCGGCGGCGGCACAAATCCGGCCACTTCCGCATTGGGAATGACAACGACCGTATTTTGAAAGACATTGACTTCACCGCTGGGCAACAGATCGATGCGTTTATCATTCTCCTTGGGAAAAATATCGCTGCCTTCGTTGCCCCGGTCATAGGCCACCACCGCATAAAAGTATCTTTTGCCGTTTTCCACATCCCGGTCGATAAAGCTGTGCTGCAAACCGGTGTCATCGCCCAGATAAAAGGAGGCGCCGCGGCTTTGTTGATAGAGATCCTGTTGGGCGCGGAAATAACCCTTGCGATCGTTTTTAAGATCGAATTGGGCCAGGGGTTTGTAATAGATGGGGGTCCCGCTGGCATCGGTGATGCTAAAGACATCATTAAAATTTTGATCCGTGGCTTTGTAAATTTTATAACCTTCAAAATCGTATTCTTTGAGCACGGGATCAAAGGAGGATTCGGCACGGCGGTCCCAGTAC
>JAKJDB010000518.1 GCA_022706175.1 Candidatus Zhuqueibacterota bacterium
CTGTGCATGGCGGAGGTGGAGCATTTCCTTGCCTCAAAGGCGACTTTTCGACCTGCCACGGCCAAGGCGCTCACGCCGGATGGAGAGATCATCGGCGCCACGCCCATCACCGTCTCTGTGCTGCCCGGCTCGTTACAGGTCTTCGGTTGATGCCCCTCTCTGCGGCCGCCAAAGGCAACAGCCGATCTTACCGCCGCTCTCTTCCGCTGCTCTGCAATGAGGCCCGGCGTTGACTCAGGCACCCGGCTTGAACGTCGATCAACTGCTCCCGGGGCTGCGGCCTCATCGCCTGCGCCTCCCGCCGAACAGCCCCCCACAGATTCATGCCGCGGCTAAAACCTTTGGAATGATTCGAATCTCTCACAGGATCAACTGCCAGTCGCCGACATCGATCCATTGACCAAACTTGAAGCCCACCTGCTGCAGATGCGCCGTTTGTGTAAAACCAAGTGATTCATGCAACCGGACGCTGGCCGGATTGGGCAGGCTGATGACGCCGATCACCACATGGATGCCCCTGTGTTTCAACCGATCGAGCAATTCCCGATACAGCCAGGCGCCGTAGCCGCGCCCGGTTTGTCCGGGATCGAGGTACACCGTGCTCTCCGCCGTGTACCGGTACGCCTCCCGATCGCGAAATTTCGTCGCATAGGCATAACCGAGGATGGTCTTTTCATTTTCCAGCACAATCCAGGGAAAGCCGTCGGCCAGTATATGATGCAGACGATCGACGATCGTGGCTGCTGTGATCTCTTTCACCTCAAAGGTGATGATGGTGTTCGAGATATAGTAATTGTAGATCGAAGCGATTCGGGCCGCATCCGCTGCCACGGCATCGCGAACGTGGATGGATTCCGCAACGTCAGCCATAGTCTATTCACAGGGGTTGTTGGTTTTGTAGGGCATCGTATTTGCTTTAAATGTGCCTGGTGCGCCAGATGGGCAGCGCTACGGCCCGATGCCCGTTCCGACCGGTCACCGTGGCGGCGCGCAGCAGAGAATTGTACACCGCTTCTTCAGCAGCCTCGATGACCGCCTGAAACATAGGCGACAGAGCCGAGTTGTTCAGCACCACGGTGTTCCGCGTCAATCCAACGCTGTGGATGCGGTTGGTCTGCACTGTGCTGAAGCGGAGAGAAACAAAACGCACGGAAGAAAAACGAACACCCCTTTGGTGAGTGAGGGCATGAGCACCGGCCTTTCAGCGAATGATTTTCCATTTCAGCTGTTGAATCCGCGGCGGATTCTGCGGCGTAAGAGTGAAGAAGAGTTCCAGATCCGCCTTTTTCCCGTCCACGATAAAACTGCCGCGCAATCGATTTTGCGCCGCCATCTCGCCGATGCCGGCGACCGGGCCGAGCTCCGCATACAACCTGCGGAAGGTTGTTCTCAACGAGTCGATGGATTGATCGAGAAAAAAATTGTCGCCGAACAGATCCGGATCAGTCACTTGCCAATCCGGCAGCAGGGCTGCAAGTTGGTCCCGTCTCTGCAGCAGAATGGCGGTCACCGGCGTCGGCCGTTTGGACAGGCCCAGGAGTGCGATGCAGGTATCCAGAACCGCATCGTTCGCAGTCCCCAAATCCGCATAGGTCCGGTTGCTGAAAGCCGCCACCCCGATTCCATATTCGGGCAGAATCCGCCACTGGCTGCCGAATCCGGGCAGACCACCGCCGTGGCTCAGCGACACTCTGCCTTCACCGTCCTTTATCCAGCGTAAACCATATCCATAACAAGAGACCAGCGGGCTCGAGCGGCCGTTGGGATAGCGAAAAGAGGCATTGAGATTATTAAAAATCCAGGGCTGTTGCATCTCCCGCAACGAAGCGGCTGACACCGGTACGTTCCGCTGATCGGCGCCCGGCGGCCAGGCGCTGAGGTGATAGATCATGTACTTGCTGAAATCATCGATGGAGGTGATCAATCCGCCCATGGCGGCATAGGCGCCATCCGGCAGCAACGCGATAGGGATCCACTGCCCCCCTTCCCAGCCATAGCCCCAGGCCAGCAGATCACGGGGCGCTTGGGAGTAATCCCAGATGGAATGATGCATAGCCAGAGGTTGGAGAATCTGCGTCTGGACGAATTTCTGATAGGGCTGTCCGGATACGACGGCGATGATGCGGCCCAGCAGCGCGAATCCCAGATTGCTGTATTCATAAGCCACGCCGGGAACATTGGAAAACGAGATGCCGTTTTTCACCAGGTCCAGCAGACGCTGGTCAGAGACAGCCAGTTGCCGGTCCCCCCACGGATTGTCTTCAGGAAAACCGGCGGTATGCGTCAACAGGTGGCGAATCGTGATCTTGGGCGCATCCGGCACCGGATACTCCAGGTTCTTCATCTCCGGGATATACTCTTCAGCCGGATCATCCAGCGACAGCTTTCCCTGATCGCGCAGCAACAGGATCGCCATGGCCGTGATGCTCTTCGTCATGGAGGCGATGCGAAAGAGCGATTGGGGAGTGGCCGGCGTCTTGAGCGCGAGATCCGCATAACCGTAGCCGCCGGAGCAGACCAGCGTGCTATCGAGCACCACGCCGAAAGCCAGACCTGGAAGGTGGTGGGCCTGGGCGTGATCTCGATAGATCGTTTCAATGACCGGCAGAGCGCGGCGAAGAGTTTGAATGCGGTCGGAACGAGTATGCGGCAGGGCAGGGTTTAACGGCAGCAGAGAGATGAACAACAGAAAACATCGCTTTTTCATTCGATCCTCATAGAGTACCCGGTTCGATTCAAGCGCCGGCTGCAGCGGCCTGGCAAGGCCTGTGCCGGCCACAGCGCGTTCCACAGCCGCCGCGGTCTTTCCCGGCCTGATGCGCTGTCACCTGTTTGATCACGTAAAAGTCTTGACAAGGAGATAAGCGCTGCTTTACTGCAGGCCGTGCGGGCGATGGCTTAAAAGCAGTAGCGCACCCCGATGGCGGCGTCCAGGTCCAATCCGCTGTCGCCGGTCAGTTTCAACACCGGCACCAGCTCGGCAAAGAGTTCAAACGGTTGTGAAGTAAAAAACAGCGATACGCCGCCCAGAGCGCGGGCCATCAGAATGGAATCATGCTTGCGGTCTTTGAGGCCGGCGCCGAATCCATAATAGGCCGCCAGACGGGTTTGGGGCGATTGCGGGAGCACGTTCCAATCATGCCACAAATAATCCGCATGGATGGAAAAATCATCTAATCCGATACCGAGGTCCATGGCGTTGT
>JAKJDB010000519.1 GCA_022706175.1 Candidatus Zhuqueibacterota bacterium
CATGTTGAGGCGGATGTCACACTGAAAAAAATTCCGCCGTTCATGTACGACCTGCTGAACTGGTATTACAACAACCCGATCACCGTGGCCGCCAGCACGACCTCTGAGCATGATTTCAATCGCATGTCGCGCGATTTTTGGTCGGATTCCTTGGACTGTTCGTACACCACCGACAATCTCGCTTTTGTCGGTTCCGACGGACTGCCGGTGGGCGCCACGGTTTGGAATTCGATCATCACAGCGGTGAAGGTGAACGAAGCGATCCCGGAAGTGTTTGCCTTGGATCAAAACTATCCCAACCCGTTCAATCCGACCACCTCGATCTCCTACTCTATCGCCTCGGCCGGCAAGGTGAACCTGAAGGTTTTTGACGTGAGCGGCCGCGAGATCATGACGCTGGTCGATCAGATGCAAACCCCTGGTCATTACCAGGTGACCTTCAACGCCCGCCAGTTGCCCTCTGGATTCTATTTCTACACGCTGGTCAAAGGCGCCGAACGAATGACCAAAAAAATGCTGCTGGTTAAATAAAACCCCTGTTCCACCCCAAGGTGCTTCGGCTGTGCCGGAGCACCTTTTTTTTTGCTGCTTGCATTATTTCAAAAAAATGGTAGATTGATACACTTCCGAATAAACCATTCCAACAAAAGGAGAAATCCATGCCAGCCTTCCCGAATCCACCGCTACCGGGCAACGCCCCTTTGCCGATCAAACGTAGAGTTTTCATCAAATGGACGGCAGCGGCCGGTCTGTGGGCGGGCGCCGCGCAGGCCAAACTCGATCAATCGCAGACGGAGCCGAATAAAAAAGTAAGGATCGGCATTGTCGGCGGCGGTTTCGGCCGGGGCTTTCAATTCCATGAACACCCGCAGTGCATCGTCGCCGCGGTCAGCGATCTCCGGCCCGAGCGCCGACAGGCGCTGATGGAGACCTACCGCTGCGGCACCTCCTACCTTTCCCTCGAGGAGATGGTCAAAGATCCCGCCATCGACGCCATCGGGGTGTTCACCGAGGGACCGAACCACCTTCGTCACGTTAAATTAGTGATGGAACACGGCAAACACGCACTCTGCGCGGTTCCGGCCTGCTGGGGATCGATCGACGAAGCGGAGGAACTGCTGCACCTGGTTAAAAAAACCGGCTTGATCTATATGATGGCTGAGACCAGCTACTACCAGCAATTCACCATATCGGTGCGGAATTTCTACCGACAGGGCGTGTTCGGCGACCTGTTTTATTGCGAATCCGAATATCAACATGACGGTCTGGAAAATCTCTATTTCGAAAACGGTAAAAGAACCTGGCGCTATGGACTGGCGCCCATGCATTACCCGACCCACTGCACCGCGCACCTGATCGGCGTGACCGGAGAACGCCTCACCCAGGTCAGCTGCATCGGCTGGGGCGACGACAGCCCCTTTCTCAAGGACAATACGGACCATAATCCGTTTCACAACGAAAGCGCATTTTTTAAAACCAACCGCGGTCATTCCTTCCGCGTCAACGTCTGGTGGAAGGGCGCGCATCTGGGCGGTGAACGCGCCAGCTGGATCGGCACTAAAATGAGTTTTTACGCGCAGAACGGCCGAAGCGGGCCTGCCGTGGTGAAAAAAACCACGCAACTGGGCGCGGATGATGCGGGATTCGTCCAGAGCAAAGCCCAGTTGGAGCCGTACGAACAGCCGGACTGGTGGGCGACGGATTTATTGCCCGAGCCGCTGCGGCATAAAAGTGGGCATGAGGGTTCGCACACCTTTCTCACCCATGAGTTCATCGATGCGGTGATTAATGAACGCAAGCCGGCCGTGGACATCTACGAATCCCTCGCCTATACGGTTCCGGGGATCATCGCCCATCAGTCCGCGCTCCAGGGCGGCAAGCTGCTGAAAATCCCGCAATTCGATTGATTTTTTGCATCAAGAAGGAATTTCGATGACCAGCAGAGAACGGCTGCTCGCCAGCGTAAATCATCAAACCCCCGATCGCCCGGCCATTGACCTGGCCTCCACGCAGGTCACCGGCATCTCCATCCTCGCCTATCAGCGTTTGCGCGAGCATTTGGGATGGCCCGAGTTGCCGCTCAAAGTGTGTGACGCGGTGCAGCAGATCTGTATTCCCCACGACGACATCCTGCAGCGCTTTGGTGTCGACACTCGTGGGTTGTTCCCGGTCACCCATCACATCGATTTTCAAGATCATATTGAAAACGAGTCTCTTGTGCATGAGGATGAGTGGGGCTTCGGCTACCGGCGTCCGCTGCGCAACGGCCTGTGGTATGATCTCTATCGCCATCCCCTGTCGCAAAATCAGCTGAGCCAGGAACTCATCCAGAGCTATCGCATACCCCGAGGCGATGAACCAAGGCGCATTCAAGGGCTGCGGCAGCAGGCGCTGAAATGGCGGGAGCAGCAGTTCGCTGTGGTGCTGAAAAGCGCGTGCGCCGGACTGCTCGAGATGATGATCCGTGTGCGCGGCATGGAAAACGCCTTAACCGATCTGCTGTTGGATCCCAAAAACAGCGGCCGACTGTTGGACAAAATCCTGCAGCACAAATTGGCGTATTGGCGAATGGCGTTGACAGAGTTGGGCGATATCGTGGACGTGGTGGCGGAAGGAGATGACTTTGGCACGCAGAGCTCGCAACTGATCTCGCTCGCAACCTGGAGGGAGCTCATCAAACCCCGGCAGACGCAGCTGATTCAATCCATCCGCTCCCTGGCGCCGCAGGCTAAAATCTTTTTCCACTCCTGCGGCAATATCAGGGAGTTTCTGCCAGAATTCATCGACATGGGCATCGACATCATCAACCCGGTTCATATCACCGCCGCCGGAATGGATCCCCGCTCCTTAAAGCAGGAATTCGGCCGCGATCTGGTGTTCTGGGGCGGCGGCATTGACACCCAGACCACCCTGCCCAAAGGCACTCCGGAACAGGTGGCGGAAGAGGTTATACGGAATATCGATATTCTGGGAAAAGGCGGCGGATTTGTTTTCAACACCATCCACAACATTCAGGCGGACGTGCCGCCGGAAAACATCCTCGCCATGTACACAACGGTTTTACAGCAAACTCATCCGTATTCTGAAAAGTGAATGCCCGTTGCAAAGGGCGAGGAATTCATCGACGAACAGTTCTTTTCTCTTTCACAGGTTCGATTCGTCCTAAATCAGGAGCAACCATGGGCCTCTTGAAAACGCAATTC
>JAKJDB010000520.1 GCA_022706175.1 Candidatus Zhuqueibacterota bacterium
CTTCACTTTCGCCAAAAACGACCTGGCGTCCGTGTTCTATAACCCGGCCGGTCTGGCCTCGGTGCAGAATCGCGCGTTTTTCTTCAACTACACCGACTGGATCGCCGATATGAGCGTGGCCAACGCAGCGATTGCCTGGAACACCGGCGCCTACGGAGTGTTCTCGCTGCATACCCAGATGATGAATTACGGCGATTTTCACGGCACGGCCATTTCCGAAGCTGATCCACGAGGGTACACGGATGTGGACGTCGGCGATGTCGCGGGCCTGGCGCTGGGACTAGGCTACGGCTACCAGATGACCGACAAGTTCGGCCTCGGCGGCAGTATCAAATATGTCAATCAAAAGCTGGGCAGCAATGACACCTATACGGGTGATGCTCTGGACGAGGCGGGCAAACAGAACAAGATCGGCACCGTCGCCTTTGACTTTGGCACCATCTATGAAACCGGTATTCGCAGTGTCGTTCTGGCCATGTCCATCAGGAACTATTCCGGTCAGCAGTTGTATGAGAACGAAGAGTTCGGTATTCCGCAGACCTATAAAATCGGCGTCTCCGCCAACCTGTTTGAACTGCTGCCCGTCTCCATGGGCAGCGATCACTGCGCGATGTTGGCGCTGGAAGGCGTTGATCCGGCGGACCGTCCGGAATTCATGAACTATGGCTTGGAATATACCTATATGGAAAAATTCTCCCTGCGCGGCGGCTGGTCGACCCAGCGTCGTGAAGACGGCATCGGCGGCCTTTCTCTGGGCGCCGGCGTCAAGCTGGGATCCGTAGGCACGAACGGCCGGCTGGATTTCTCCTACAGCGATTTCGGCAGCGTGCTGGGATCAGTGATGCGGGTCTCCATCGGCGGTTCTTTCTAAATGAAAAGCCCTGATCTGAGGATATCAGTTCAGGGCCGTGATTATAAAAAAAGTGCGGCGCTGTTTATGCGTCGCACTTTTTTTTATGTCTAGCAAAGATGCGAAATTTCATTTTCATGCATAGTCAACAGGCTCCGTAATCTTCTCTGCGTCCTCTGCGCCTCTGCGTTTGTCATCCGACTCGAATCGACCGGATCAGGCCGGCCTGGCGAGTTACTATTTCACGTTCCAGACAAACGCAAACAGCATCATGGCGATCAAACCCGCCAGCGAAAGCATGAGAAAGCCCGCATTCCAGCCATACGTCTGTACCAGCAGCCCCAATCCCCAGCCGGAGAGCACGCCGCTCAGATAACCAAAGATGCCGGTCACGCCATTGGCCGTGGCCGCGGCCCGTTTGGTCGCCAGATTGGCGGCCATGACGCCGATCAGACACTGCGGACCATAGATGAAAAAACCGCCAGAAAAGAAAAACGCAAACCGTGCAGGCGGCCATATAGAAAAAGCAGGCACGCCCCCCTTTTCCCTTGAATACTTTGTCCATCATCCAGCCGCTCACCAGCATGCCGAGGATTCCGGCGATCTCGTACCCGGCAACGATCCAGCCGGCATGGTGCAGCCGGCTTCCCTTCATCTCGGACAAGAACATCGGGCCCCAGTCCAAAATAGAATACCTTACCGTGTAGACGAAAAAATTGGCGAAACTGATCACCCAGATGGCCGGGTTGCCGAACACATGCCGACGAATGAACTCTTTAAAGTCCTGATCGCCCATCCGCCTCAGCTTTTCCGTCTCCTCGTAATCCTGACTGTATTTTTCCACCGGCGGCAAGCCGAGGGATTCGGGCGTGTCGCGCAGACGATTGGCGATAAACAGAGCGCCGAGAAGAGCCAGGCCGGCAGGAACAAAGAAACACAGCCGCCAGTAGTACAACACCAGAAAGCTGTTCAGCAACATCACCAGACCGGCGCCGATGGAATGAGAGGTGTTCCAGATGGAGAATTTGCGGCCGCGTTCGTTGGCGGAGAACCAGTTGGTCAACGTGTGGGCGGTCGGCGGAAAGCCCATGCCCTGAAACCAGCCGTTGAGCAGCCAGAACAGGCCGAACGCCCACACCGTATTGCTCAAGCCGAAAAAAATGCTCATCAGCGCAGACGCGAATAGTCCCAGCGCCATAAAGTATCGAGGATTGACGCGATCCGCGATCACGCCGTTGGCAAACCGGGAGATGCCGTAGAGCACGCCGTGCAGAGTGAGAAAAAGTCCCAGATCCACTTTGGAGATGCCCAGCTCCGCCTCCATGCCGGGCATGGCGAGCGACAGATTTTTCCGAACAAAATAAAACAGCGCATAGCCGATCATCGTGGTGTAGAGAATCCGTAAACGCCAGTACCGGTACTGCTTGTCGATTTCCTCGGGCGACGCGTCGATCGGATCACGATGCGGCACTGGTTTAAAAAGATCCAGCCATTTCATTCAGGTTCCTTTCCGTGAGGGGACGAGCGTTATCCCTGCCAAAATCCATTTTGCGCAAACAGAGCATCCAGCGCCGATGTCCATGCGCCCGATTCAAGCGCAAGATCCAGAACCGTGTATCGCCTGCGGATCAGCTGCGCCTGACGATAACTGCGCTGCAGCCGATCCAGGGATAAGCCGATCTCCTCCGGGTGCGTTGGTGCACCGGCCTGTTTCAGCCACTGGCGCAACTCGGCGGCCGAGGGCAGCTGCTCTTGCAGGCGCGGCTGCAGGTCCGGCCAGGCGCCGGCCAGATGCTTCAATCGCTCGCTGATCGCCGAGGCGGTCTGGTATTTCTCCCTGCTCTCTTGCAGAACCATGCCGGCGATTCTCGCATGGGGGAAATCACGGACAATCACTTTCTCGATGTCCTGCCATCTCGGCCAATAGTCCGTCACCTGATCGGCGGAATGATGAAAATTTCCAGCTGACAGGTGCAAAAGCTTGTGATACAGGGCGGTCGCTGCCAGCGAGCCGATGGCCACTTTGAAACCGTGAAGTGGGATGGAACCGTTGTGGCGCAAGTGCTGGTTGTCCCAGAGATGGCTGAACTGATGTTCAGCGCCCGAGGCGGTACGCGAAGATTGGGTTTTCTGCATGGCCAGACCGCTCATGAGCAGCCCTTCCATCAGGCCGGTCAAGGCGGGCAACCGGCCCTGCTGAACGCCTTTTGGATCCGCCAGCCATGAGCGCAACGGCGTTTGCACCATTTGCCAGGCGGCCTTGTCAATGGGATCCAGCCCCAGGGCGTCAGCCACCAGCCAATCCGCGCCGGCCGGGATTTTGGCCAGGAGGTCGCTATAC
>JAKJDB010000521.1 GCA_022706175.1 Candidatus Zhuqueibacterota bacterium
CGGCGTGGCTGAAGAGCTCACACTCAAAGCCAATGAGATTACCAGAAAGAAATCGGATTACCTGGAGGGCACCTACGCCGTTCACGGCATCGAGGAGGTGATGGAAGCCAACGATGTGCTCTTTGTCATCGATCCGATCGAAGAGGAGATGGAAAAATTCAGCCAGGTGCTGGTAAAAGGCGTCGGCCTGGCGGTGATCGCCGTTTCCACTCACGAAACGCCGTTTCTCACTCTGCGAGTGCCGGATGCCGGGGAGATGAATCCATTTGTGTTTTTATGCGCCGGCTGGAATCTGCTCATCGAGATCGGTCTGGCTCTTGGCATTAATCTGGATCAGCCGGCGCGGGCGCGCAAGGTGGGCAACGAGCTGCTGCGATGAAAGGGCGGTCGACAGGGAACCTGCGCATTGAATCGTTTGACGAATGAGCCTGCCACGAAACAAGCCAGGACACCAGCAACGCCCTTTTCTATCATCAGGCGGCGAGTTGTGAGCCAACGGTAGCGTTGACCAGAACGGCCGGCGCGGAATATACAGCACTCCCAATCAGCCTCCGTTCACTCAATCCCATCTCCTGACAGGGTGACAGCTGCTCCATCTGACGCCGGCAGGCGTGACTGATCGTACTTGACATTATGCTGTTATTTCGCCACATTCATCATGATATCCCAGGAGGCTGTGCATCTTAACCCAGTCTGCTAAACATAACCCTCTTGCGCCCGTGGATGCCACGGTGATTGCTGTTTTCGGCACGCTCTGGGGACTGATGGAAATTACGCTTGGGACAGCCCTGAAAGGAACACGCTTGCCCCTTTCCGGGGCGATCTTGGCCTCAGTCGCTGCAGTCATCGCTTTGACTGGACGGTATTTCGTTCATCACCGCGGCGCTATACTCTTAATGGGCGGTGTGGCGGCCTTGCTCAAGATTTTTTCTGCGGGCATGGTCATCGCCGGTCCCTTTCTCGCCATCCTGTTGGAAGCTCTTTGTGCTGAGGTGATTGTGATGCTCTTCGGCACAGGCCGTTTGGGTTGCATCCTGGCCGGAGCCGTCGTGGTTAGCTACACAGCCCTGCATCCCTTTATCACTCAGGCCATCCTGTACGGTGGCAGGATCTTTGAGGTCTACTGGGCACTTTCCCAGCAGATGGGATCCTGGCTTCATCTCGAGTTCGTTCATTTTGCCTTTTTCGTCGGTTTTTACATGACTGTTCACGCGCTTGTTGGAGCTGCGGCTGGATGGTATGCCTTTCACCTCGCCCAATCCGCCGAAGTGGAACTCGAAAAAATGGGACACGCCGCCTGACGCGTACCTTGACATATTTCTTCCTGAGTCTGGCGGCGGCCCTGTCCCTGAAAGAGGGAAATCACTTCTATCTCTTTCCCGTCGCTCTGGCTGTGCTGGGTCTGGCCGATCCTCGCGCGTATCGCATCTTTTTGCGCTGGAGGATCTGGCTCTTTTTTACATTTCTGGTCGCCATCCCTGTCTTCCTTCTCAGTCCCCGGGATGGCCGCTGGCTCGGCGTGCCTTTCAACAGCGCCATGTTGCGGCTCAATCTTCTGATGGTTGAGCGCAGCATCATTCTTATGTTATCGATCAAAATGCTGACCAACCGGCTTTCCCCCGAGACGCTTTCACGCGGCTTGAGTGTGCTGCGGTTGCAGCAATTGGATCGGGTCTTTACGCTTTCGCAAGCCATGTTGCCGGGGCTGCGTGAAACGGTGTCCGCTTTTTTTAAGGATGTGGAATGGCGTCGGATCGTCCGTCGACCTAACCACCTGCATACCTTGCTGAGTCGGCTGGTCGCTACGGTTATCTTCACCGCTCGGAACAATCAGATGGGCGAAAAAAAATGACTTCGCCTGGTATCGCTCTCGCTGTCGGCCGTTCGAATAGCGGCAAGACGACTTGGCTGGCGGCTATTGTCCAACGGGCGCGCAGCCGGGGCATCAAAATCGACGGTTTGCTCAGTCATGGTCTGTGGGTGAACGGGGCAAAAGCGATATATGAATTGGAGGCGGTGGCAACCGGAGAACGGCGCCCACTCGCTTGCATGAACGAAGCAGGGATGGGAGGTCCTTCCTCGGATGAAAAAAGTATCAGCCCACCTGCGAGGTCTATTATCGCCGTGTACCCACCCGGCGGCAAAGAAACCACGATCACCTGTGGGCGGTTTCTATTCTCGCGGACTGCTTTAGATTGGGGTAACATGATTTTGAGAGGCAGCAGCGGAATTGTCGTAATCGACGAGTTCGGCCCCCTTGAAGCGAGAGGCGGCGGGCTATGGCCGGGAATCGATTATTTGCTGCGCCATCATGCTGAGCCGCTGCTGATCGCCGTCCGGCCGGCACTGCAGGCGGATCTGATGCAGCGCATTCGTACCATAAAGCAATAGATTAGATGTACGACGAGATTACAGGAATCATCCTTGCAGGTGGGAACAGCCTGCGGATGGGGCGGGACAAGGCGCTGCTCACCATAGGCGGGCAAACGGTCATCGGCCGGATCGCTGCGTTGATGAAGTCGCTCTTTGCCGACAACCTGATTATCGCCAGCGATTCAAAGGCCTATGGGTTTTTGCCATTCACGGTCATGACGGACATCCACCCTGGTCTGGGACCTCTAGGCGGACTGCATACAGGATTGAGCCGATCGTCCACAAAAAAAAATCTGGTCATCTCATGCGACCTTCCCTTGATGAACCGGGAGGTGATCGAGTGCATCATCGAAGCGTCTTCACAAAGTCCCATCGTTATCGCCCGTGCCTGCGGACGATTGCAATTCTTCCCCGGACTTTACTCAAAGGATCTTTTACCGCTTATTGAAAATAGTCTGGTCACGGCCGCACCGGTTTCGGCCGGTAAGGACCGATCGCTGTCGCTTTATACTTTAGCCGAGAAGGCTCAAGCCGTTTTCATTGATGTCGAAAAAATGCCTTTTTACGACGAGCGGCTCTTTTTTAACTTGAATACGTTAGCGGATTTTGAAATAATTGCAAAACAATTTCCAGATGAGGGGTGTTGAAAATATCCACAGCTAGCCGGACATTGGCCAAATTTTGCTTGTTATTCGTCGGGCTATTGGCTAATTTTTACTATATCGCAAAAGGCCGCTGAACTCTAACAAGGATGGAGAGGGCATGGATTCTGTCTCAAGGCGTAAATTTCTCAAGATCGGCGGGGCATCGGTTG
>JAKJDB010000522.1 GCA_022706175.1 Candidatus Zhuqueibacterota bacterium
TACAAAATTCGAAAAGAGCTGCTATCTCCGTTGCAATGAGTATTTGGTAAACCACACTGGATTGCTTCTGGCGGTTTACAAAGACCAATCACTGGTACTGATGGAACCGGCTGCTCATCTTGTTACATACGCCAGAAAGCAAAACAAGGGTGTTATTCTAATTGACCCGGATACAGCGGAAGTTACTCCCATTACGGTGAAAGAGGGTAAAAATAGGCCTTAACAATTTTCTTTTCTCTGTCGTTAAATCTTTATAAAGTGAGAGGTTCACCTTCATGGTTCACCATGAACCGTACCACAGTTCAGCGTATGGACAGACCGCCCCCTTGGAGGAATGTCTGTTTTTCAGCGCTAACTTGAATCGGCCTTCGTCAGATAAAACATATTGCTGCTCTTGCCGCCATTTTCCCGCCAGCGTTGCTCCCTGCGCAGGTAACCGCTTTTTTCAAGGTCGGCAATCGCGCGTTTGACGGTGCTGCGGGACATCTTCAGCTCCTTGGCGATGGTACCAATCGCCGGATAACATTTGCCGTCCCGGTCAGCCCGATCACGCAGATACATGTACACCGCCCTTGCCCGGTGGGGCAGCTCCGAGGAATAGAGCGAGGAAAAATAGCTCATCAAACCGCCTCCCGCTATATCCGTATCGAAGGCTTTTGTTGTTCCGGCGCCTTATGCTCCAATGCGGGGGTGTGTTGGATACCTACGGAAGCGGAAGAATCTGGTTCTGACCTTTCCTCCGGATCGGCTTCGCAAGCGGCGTTACGCCGAATGATTTCTTCCTCGAGCGAGTGCCGGTTCGCGTACTCCACCTTTCGGGCGGATTGCTCCGCAATCTCATACGGTTTTCCGAAGGTAATGCCCCATTCAAGAAATAGCTTCAGCCGGGTGCGCATCGGGTAGGCTCCTGTCTTAGTGACGATAAACCGGCCTTTGGGCATGGATTTGAGTTCATCGGGCGTCATCAGCGGACGCTCAATCATCTGCAGAGACTGGCTGGGATCGTTTTTCCCGCGGCTGATGGAGCCGCTCATGACAGTCTGATTGCCGAGGGCTTTTGAGAGAATCTGAGCCGACTCACTGTTGGGGGCAAAGCCGCCGAATACGGTGTCCTGGCAGTTGTCAATTATTATGGAGGTGCCCTCCTTGCCGTAGTTTTTTTCCAGTTGGGCGAAGCTCTGGATAATAGCGACGATGGATACCCGGCGTGACCGGCTGGCGGAAAACATCATCTCGGCTGACTCGATCTTGGGAATGGTACCAATTTCGTCGAGAAACATCATCACGCGGTTTGGCAGTTTCCCGCCGTACTCGTCGGCTACGGATAGAATCTCTCGGTAGAGCTGCTGGACGATAAGTGAAATAATAAAATATTTCGTGTTGTCTTCTTCTGGCATGACGAGGAAGACGGCGCTTTTCTCCGTGCAGAACTTTTCCGCGTCGATGGCGGTGTCGAAGCACAGCACCTGCTCCAGCTCGGAATCCAGAAAAGCGTTGAGCCGGGAGAGCGCCGTAGACAGGACGCTCTGCATGGCCTGCTCCGCCGTGTTGAGCGCGGCGCCGGCGAACCATTTGGTCTTGTGCTCGTCCGGCAGGTGCGCCAGAAGTATCTGGAAAAGCGTTCGACCCTTCACGCCGCTGGGCGCCAGCAGATCCTGAATGAGCTTGAACACCGACACGATGTGCCGCTGCTTCGGCTCGCAGTATTCCGCAATCAGCAGAATGACGGAGGTCAGAAGACCTTCTGCCGCGTCGTAGAAGAAAGCATTCTGTCCGGCCGAAGCAGTGTCGAAGCCGCCGGAGTTGATGATGGTCTTGGCTGTGATTTTGGCATACTTCTCCGCTCTGGCTTTATATGCCAGATTATCTGGATTTTCGAGATACAGGTCCATATACCGGTTTACCAGATGAAGCAGGTTGTTACCATCTGAGCGGGTGGGGTTGCGCAGGTCAATGACTGCCACATGGTAGCCGTAATAATCCTTTGCGATTCCCGCGTAATTGCGGTAAAGGTCGCCTTTCGTATCGGTGGTGATGAAAGACATGCCGCAGGCACAGGCGTATTCGAGGTTCGGATAGAGAAAATTCGCGGTCTTGCCGACACCTGCCGCACCGATCATCAGGCAGTGGACATCATCGTCATCCACCAGCGCGTAGCCATGGGAAGCCGTTTTATCAAACAGGGACGCTTTTCGCCAGCCGACCACCAATCCCTGTGCCGTGGGCCGGTTCTCTCCCTTGCGCCATTTTTCCGGCTCAAACCGGACTTCCGTATAGGTCTTTTTAATTTCCTGTTTGGTTGCCCAGCGCGCCGTGCCATGCTGGCCGTCGCCTACGGTCTTGGATTTGATGCCGTTCAGGGTATAATAATGAGCCAGAAGAGATAAAAAGCCGATCACGCCGAACATGGTGAGCCCGGCTGCGATCAGGGTGATAATTTGTGATGCTTGCATACGATACCTCCTTGCCTTAGGCAGCAAAAAACCACCGGAGAGTTTTTCAAGCTCTTCGGCGGCTTTCTCATGTATGATTTCTGTTTTCTATTTTTCTGTCACGGCTATCGCGTTTTCATACAATCCCTTTGCCGCGGCAACGGCGTCCTCCCATGCAATGTCGTCGGCATAGGAATACTTTTTCTGATAGCGCGTCCACAACTCCTGCATTTCCTTGTTGCCGGACAGCGCCTCCGCACCTTCTTGAATACCGCCGCGCAGCAGAAAATCGCTTCCTCTTTTCCTGACCGTTCTCTCAAACGCTTTCTTCAGGACAGGAAGACTGATATCGCTTCTTCGCGTGTGCCATAAAACGTACACGTCATAAAAATCTCTCATGCGGGTGTTGGCGGTACTTCTGGAGAAGATGGTTTCCAGCTTTTCCGCCAGCACCGTTTCCAGATTGTATGCCTTGATCTGAATGCTCCGGTCTTCGAACAGCAGCCTGAAGGAATAATCAACCGCGGCTGGTGTGATTGGGTCGCCGGTTGTGATGTCTACCTTGAGAGTCTGCCTTGTTTCGTCCAGGAGCATCTCCAGCGTGACGCGAATGCCGGAATATTCCGCTTCGTCGTGGATTTCCTCCAACTTTTTCAGCGTGAGGGCCACGTGATCCTCCACAGGGATGGCGAGAATATCCGCAAAAACGGAGCGGACGGATTCCTCGGTCAGCGGGTATCCCGTCAGCGTGGT
>JAKJDB010000523.1 GCA_022706175.1 Candidatus Zhuqueibacterota bacterium
TGTTCCGCCGCAACCGGAGACCATTGGCGGATTGAAGCCAGCAGCTGTGAGACCGTGCTTTCAGCGGACCAGTCGGCTGCTGCCCGGAGAAAGCTTGTGAAGCGATCCCACGCCGATGATCCGGGAAAAAGCGCGCGGTCGGTGGCCGGTTCGGTTTGGCTTTCGAGCCAATGAAGAATTTCAACTTCATCGTGAAGAAAAAATCCCGCAACCGCTTTCAGGCCGGCCTGAGATCGATCTAAAAGATAAGTGAAGGTTGCGAGAACAAAGCGGACATAGGGATCGTTGCTGAGCGGTTGCTCCTGTATCGTTTCGTAGGGAATTCCGGCTCGGGTCAACGCCTCCATCAACGGCGGCAGCAGATTTTTGCTGCGCAGCAGGATCGCCATATCGCCGAAGGCATAGCCGTGCGTCTCAAGGCCTCGCGCCACGCGGCCGCTGTCCATGCTGAAAGAGGTGGTGCCGGAGAGCAGCTCTTCGATGGTCTTGACCACTTGTTCCGCTTCGGCATGATCAGAAACGGCCTGCCGTACCTGGATTTTAATCTCCGCCGAAATGCCGGAGTGCAGGTCTGAGGCCGACCGTCCCAACACCTGGGCGGAGGCATCGAGGATGTTCTGGCTGGAGCGATAGTTGCGGCTTAATCTGATAAAACGATGGTTCGGCAGGTCCTGCATGAGTTGGCCAAAGTACTGGGGAGAGGCGCCGCGAAAGCCATAGATCGATTGATCGGGATCGCCGATGACGCACACTTGTGAGGCGGCGATGGCAAAGATTCTGAACAGCTCGTATTGAGCCTGGTTGATGTCCTGGAATTCGTCCACGGCAATGACGGTATACCGTTGGAGAAAGGTGCGGCGCCACTCGGGATCGTTGCGCAGCAGGCGCACCGGCATGCCGATGAGATCGTCGAGATCCACTGCGTTCTTTTCCGCCAGCAGGCTCTCATAGCTGCGGAAATGGGTGAGAAAGTCCTGCCCCAATTGCGCCGAGACGCTCGGCGGCAGAGTGTCCGGATCGAACAGCCGGCCTTTGATCAGCGAGATGCGCTCCAGTTCGTTGGCGGGAATGCGGCGTCCGCATTTTTTCTCCAGATCCGCGAGAAAGGCGGGATCGTCCTGCGCAGCGATGATGCGAAACGAAGGATCGCGAGCAAAGAAAGCGGGCGTCTGTCGCAGCAGATGCAGACCAAACCCGTGAAAGGTGGAGATCATAGGTGCTTGTCCTGGGTCCTCTGCCAGCAGCGACCGCAGACGGTCGCGCAGTTCTGCAGCTGCTTTGTTGGTAAAGGTGATGGCCAGCACCTGGTCCGCGGCCGCGAGGCCGTTGCGAAGGAGACGGGCCAGCCAGTGCGTCAGCACGCGCGTTTTGCCGGTGCCGGGTCCGGCCTGGATGATCAGCGGGGCGCCGTGATGGCGCACCGCCTCCTCCTGTTCCGGATTCAGCCCATAGTCGCCGCTTTCTTCGCTGATTTTTTTTGCCTCTGCTCTGCTCCGGCGCGGCGGTTTTATTTTCTCTTCAACCGCGGGCTTGGCTTTTTCACCGATCGCAGCGATCTCGAACAGGGGATTGGCCTGAAGGATTTTTTCCCGGTCGTCGCCGCGAAACAGGCGAATGACGCCGAATTCACCGTCATAGCCCGGCTGTGCGTCCACTTCGCCGTCGCGCATACGGCGAATGGCTTCACGGGTGAGCGGCCCGCCGGCCAGGCCGATCTCGTCCAGCGGGCAGTCGCGCAGAATGGTCAATTCCGCACCGAGTTTTTGCTGCAGCAGGTCATAGAGCGCCCGTACTTTTTTGGAAGTGACTCCCACGGCCATCACTTCAGCGAGCACCTCCATCAGCGGCACGATGCTGGAAAACGATTTGGCGTCGGCGGGCCGGCGGCCCTCTTCGCAGCCAATTCCTCCACCCGATAGCTCACGCCCAACACCGCCGGTTTGCCGCACACGGGGCACAGCCCGTTGTTGCGCACCGTCTCGGCAGGGCGCATCATCCGGTTGCACTTGCGGTGGCCGTCCATGTGATACTTGCCTTCTTCCGGAAAAAATTCCAGTGTGCCCCAAAATCCGGGATGGTTTTTTTCGCGCAGCGCCGCGAACAGGCTGTCGTAGGAGAGCTCGGTGGTGAACACATTGGCTTCGCGC
This sequence comes from Candidatus Zhuqueibacterota bacterium, assembly GCA_022706175.1. Next base: position 2,148 of record JAKJDB010000523.1, read on the forward strand.
GCCAGGTTTTCCGGCGAATGGGCGTCCGAGTTGGAGATCAGATTGTACCGATCCAGCTGAGTCAAGCGCCAGTTCATGGGCGGGTCGGAGGAGAGACCTGTTTCCAAAGCAAAGATGTGCCGGGTCAAATCGTCAAAGCAGGCTTCGACGCTGTCAAAGCCGGACTGGGAGCCGAGCAAAGAGAACCACGGCGTCCAGATATGAGCCGGGATCAGCACGCCGCGCGGGTCGGTTTCCAGCACGATCTCCAGCAGATGCCGGCCGTCGGAGCGGATGTTGCCGATGCGGTCGAGACGATCCTGAAATTTTTGCACAGACTCAAAGGAGGGGAAAAAGATCACGTTGTGTACTTTGCGCACCTCGCCGTCTTTTTTATAGATGCTGCTGATCTCCCCGGAAAGAATAAAATGAACCGGTGCGCGGCAGGCGGCCGGCACCTCGGCGAGCAGCGTCTTTGCCAGCGACGGCTTGAGCTCATAAAAGCCATCGGCCGTGGGGCTGGGCTCAAGTTTTTCCCGCATTTCGGCGAGCCATTGCGGATGGCTGAGGTCGCCGCTGCCGAGCACCTGCACCCCTTTGCGCTGCGCCCAGATAAAGAGGTTTTCAGGATCCAATTTTCTGCTGGTGGCGCGCGAATAATGCGAATGGATGTGGAGGTCGGCGATATAGTTCATGGGCTCTGTCGGTTTTGCCGGACTATCGTAAGGATTATCAAAGCCAAAGTAAGAAAAAATTGTTACAATTTCAAGCAACCAATTTTTCCTTGCTTCCTTGTACAAATGTCGTTAAGCTTGAACCACACTATTGGAACAAGGAAACCCATGCAGTATCGAATAACCGCCACCCTGGGGCCGGCCAGCGACCATGTCGAGACGTGGCGCGGGCTTTTGTCCGCCGGCTGCAGCGCCTTTCGCATTAACACCTCTCATCTGACCGTGCCGGACCTGGAGGAGCTAGTGGACCGGCTGCGCCGGTTTCTTCAGGATCCGCCCTGTGACGTGCCGGTGATTCTGGATCTGCAGGCGAGTAAATGGCGG
>JAKJDB010000524.1 GCA_022706175.1 Candidatus Zhuqueibacterota bacterium
TGCGCGACGCGCGGGCGCCGGGACTCAAGCTGGTCCTGCTTTCCAACGCAGCCGCTCTGGGGCAGGAGAGCGTACGCGCTGCGCTGTCTTTGTTCGATCTTCCCATCCTCAAGCTGGATGCCGGAACAGAGGAGACCTTTCAACGAATCAACCGGCCGGCGGCCCCGTTGTCTCTCGCCGACATCATGGGCTACTTGAAAACCCTTTCGCATTATTCTCTGCAGTCCCTGTTCGTCGCCGGCCGCTATAGCAATATCGATGAGCAAAGCGTGATCGCCTGGATGGACCGTGTGGCCGAGCTTCATCCTCAGGCGGTGCAGATTTACACCTTGGATCGAACCGCGCCGGTCCGCGGTCTGACCCCGGTTCCGCTCGAAACGCTGCAGACCGTCGCCGGCCGGCTGCGTGAGCGGATGGACCTTCCGGTCTCGGTGTTTGCTTCAAGCGTTCAGAAAAGGAAAATCGGAAACAGATGAATCACACGGACAAGCCCATCATCGCCGTCACGCTGGGTGATCCTGCCGGAGTAGGGCCCGAGATCACGCTCAAGGCGCTGAAAAACGAACAGGTGCAGCAGGCGGTGCGGCCGGTGGTGTTCGGCGACGCACAGGTGTTGCGCCAGGCCATGGACATCACCGGATTGCGTTTCAACCTGCAGCCTCTGCAGCGCATCGATCAGGCGGTGTTCGAACCCAGCACCATCCTGGTGGTGGAAAGCGATATGATCAACGCCCCGGTGCAGATGGGTGAGGTCCAGGGTTTGTGCGGCCGCGCTGTTTTCTCCTATCTGGCCAATGCCATTGACTGGACCATGAGTGGGATCACCCAGGCCATGGTCTCTGCGCCGATCAGCAGAGAGTCGCTTCGAGCGGGCCATATCCCTTACTGGGACCAAACCGAGATCCTGGCCAAGTTGACCCAAACTGAAACGCCCATCTCCCTGCTCATGTCCGGCCCGCTGCGCATTCTGTTCTACTCCCGGCCTATGCCGTTGCGCCAGGTGGCGGAGCATCTGTCTGTTGACAGCCTTGTGGCAGCGCTTCAACGCGGCGTTCGTGGCCTGCGCCAGCTTGGTTTTGAGCGGCCGCGTCTGGCGGTGGCGGCGTTCAATCCGTATGGCGGTGAGAACGGTCTGTTCGGTGATGAGGAGGCCGCCATTCTCGTTCCGGCGGTCGCGCAGGCCTGCCGTCTGGGGCTGGATGTAAAGGGCCCGGCGCCCGCGGATTCGGTTTTCTGTCATGCCCTTGCGGGCATGTACGATGCGGTGTTTGCGCTGTACCACGATCAGGGACACATCGCCGCTTATTGTTATGATTGTCAACGGACCATGGAAATGACCCTGGGGCTGCCGTTCCTGCACATCGCGGCGCATCACAGAACCGCTTTAGAGGCCGCTGGAAAAAACATCGCCGATCCGACCGGCATGATTGAATGCCTGCTGGCCTGCAGCCGCTACGGCCAAACGGCGCGCGATTTTAGTAAAAAGAACACTTGACAGCAAAATGAAAAAGTTGTATATTGCATTAATGAATACAGGAATGTCCATGTTATACAATTCTTACACATCGTCCGTGAACGCGCAAAGAGGTCTGTGGTGGAGCTGGTGGTGGCGTACGTCCGGACGTAGTGGGAGAAAAGTATAGCATGATCAGCTATTGATATAGACTCCACGCCCTTTCAGGCCCGCTACGTTCACTCCGTAGCGGGCTTTTTTTTTAGCGACGGCTCACCCTCGCCGGCGCCACGATGATTTGAAAAAACGGATCAACGCGGTTGTATGATGAATAACCCTTACAAGCAAAGGAGAAAAAAATGGAAACGACCAAGTTTGTGCTGACTGAGAATGAGATGCCTCGTCAATGGTACAATCTCAACGCCGACTTTCCCAAACCCATGCTGCCGCCGCTGGGTCCGGACGGCAAACCGCTTACACCGGAAAAACTGGCGCCGGTGTTTCCGATGAACCTCATCGAGCAGGAGGTCAGCACCGACCGCTGGATCGACATTCCGGAAGAGGTGCTCAAACTGTACGCCATGTATCGGCCGTCGCCGCTGCACCGCGCCCGCGCGCTGGAGCAGGCGCTGGGCACGCCGGCAAGGATTTACTATAAAAATGAAAGCGTCAATCCGGCCGGCAGCCATAAACCCAACACCGCCATTCCCCAGGCCTATTTCAACAAGGCGTTCGGCATTGAAAAAATCACCACCGAAACCGGCGCCGGCCAGTGGGGCTGCGCTCTGGCGCTGGCGTGCAGCCTGCTCAACATGGAATGCAAGGTCTACATGGTGCGCATCAGCTTTGAACAAAAGCCTTTTCGCCGTCTGATGATGGAGACCTGGGGCGCCAAATGCATCCCCAGCCCCAGCCCGGAAACCAACGCCGGCAGAAAATTCCTCAGTGATTTTCCCGATGCCCCGGGCAGCCTGGGCATGGCCATCAGCGAGGCGGTCGAAGAGGCGGTCAGCGACAGCAGCGGCAAGACCCGCTATTCCCTGGGCAGTGTGCTCAATCATGTCATGCTGCATCAGACCATCATCGGGCTCGAGGCCAAGAAGCAGCTGGCCATGGCCGGAGAGAAAAAGGTGGACCGGATCATCGCCTGTGTGGGCGGCGGCAGCAATTTCGCCGGCCTCTCGTTCCCCTTTGTCCTGGACCTGATCAACGGCGCAGACATGGAGATCATTCCGGTGGAACCCAGCTCCTGCCCCACCATGACCCGTTCGCCGTTTTCCTATGATTTCGGCGATACCGCTGAGATGACGCCGCTGTTGCCCATGCACTCCCTGGGCCACATGTTCATGCCGCCGCCGATCCATGCCGGCGGTCTGCGCTATCACGGCGTTTCACCCATGATCAGCCACGGCATCAACCTGGGCCTGTTCAAGCCGCGTTCCTACGATCAGCTGGATTGCTATGAAGCGGCGGTCCAGTTTGCCCGCACAGAAGGCATCATCCCTGCACCGGAGAGCAGCCATGCCATCGCCGGCGCCATCGAGGAAGCGCGCAAGGCCAAGGAAGAGGGCAAAGAACGGGTGATCCTCTTTAACCTCAGCGGCCACGGCCTCATGGACCTGCGCGGCTATGACCTCTATTTCCGCGGAGAACTGGTGAACTATCCTCTGCCGGAAGAAGAGTTCAGGAAATCGATCCAGGTGCTCAACAGCCTGCCCAAGCCG
>JAKJDB010000525.1 GCA_022706175.1 Candidatus Zhuqueibacterota bacterium
CACTTTCAACGGCGACGGCTTGACCTCGGGCGTCTATCTCTACCAACTGGAAACACCTGCCTCTACATTGCAGCGCCGGATGTTGCTGGTCAAATAAACGAAAGCTAAACGGCAGGCCGGAGGTCTCGGGGCCGGGCACATCCCACTGTACGACGAGCGGTCGCAGCAGGCCAAAGTTTCGTCAGAGAAGAAAATACTTTAATACTTAACTGCTCATTTCTATCATATGCTATAGTTTCTCTTGACATTAAGCAATATCTTATTAAATTAAACATCAGCAAATTGGTGATGGGTTGCCGGGGCCTTCCATTTTTTCACTCCGACTCACCATAGTGATCCTAGTAATTTTTCTGAGAAGAGGTCATTTCTCCAGGCAAAGGCTCGCTCATGGATGTATTCGACTTTCGCTCGAGGCTGGTCAGGGATTATCGGGATTATGTAGAAAGTTTCATCCAAATCAAGGATCCTCGTATCCATGATTATGTTCACCAGATCCTTGATCAAGGTGAGCTCTGGCCTGAACCACTGATTCAACTCAATCCCGCATTTGAAACCGGCGCATGGATTGATGAGCTGGTGGACCAGCGCATCCTCCATCCCCTATGCAAAAACATCTTTCGCCGCAAAACCGATCCCAGCGATCTGGGCCGGCCTCTGCAACTTTATCAACATCAAACAGAAGCGATCAAAATCGCCCAGACCGGTCATTCCTACGTTCTCACCACAGGTACGGGATCAGGAAAAAGCCTTGCTTACATCATACCCATTGTCAATGCCATCCTCTGCGGTCGACAGAGCAAAGGGATCAAAGCGATCATTATCTATCCGATGAACGCTCTGGCCAACAGCCAATTCGGTGAGCTGGAAAAGTTTATTCACTACGGCTTTAGCAAAGATGAATACGCCATTCGGTTTGCAAAATACACCGGCGAGGTAAAGGAGGAGCAGCGCAAGGCCATTATTCAAAATCCGCCGGATATTCTGCTCACCAACTATGTGATGCTCGAACTGATACTCACACGTCCTGAGGAGCGGGAACTCATTCGCTCAGCCAACAACCTGCAATTTCTCGTTCTCGATGAACTGCACTCTTATCGTGGCCGCCAGGGGGCTGATGTGTCGTTCCTGGTGCGCCGCGTGCGTGAATCCCTGGGTGCATTTCAACTGCAATGCATCGGCACCTCCGCTACTCTGGCCGGTGAAGGCGCCTTCCACGAGCAAAAGCGAGAAGTCGCAAGAGTTGCCGGTCAACTCTTTGGCACTGAAGTGAGACCGGAGCATGTCATTGGCGAAACTTTAAAGCGATTGACGCCAGAGATGGATTTTACCAAGGAACCGGAACGCACCGCTCTCATCAAGCAAATGACCTCCAAGGTCGACTTTCCCAAAGAAGGTACGCTCTATCTGCAACAGCCGCTCTCTTCTTGGCTGGAATCAAGCTTTGGCGTGACCACTGATCCGGCAAGCGGCCGATTGGTCCGAGCCAAGCCTTGCTCCATCGGCGGCGATGACGGTGCTGCCAACAAGCTTGCAAAAACAACCGGATTAGATGTCCACCATTGCCTTGAGATAATCCGCAGGGCTTTGCTGGCCGGTAATCTTTGTGCTCCCTTGCCGGGCAGCACAAATCCCCCTTTTGTTTTCCGATTGCACCAGTTCATCAGCCGCGGCGATACGGTTTACGCTTCACTGGAATCTGAGAACCAGCGTAAAATCACCCTCTACGGTCAGCAGTACGTACCCGGGGATCGCGAAAAAATCCTGCTGCCCCTCGCCTTTTGCCGTGAATGCGGTCAGGAATATTATACCGTCTATCTTAATAAAACCCTTAAAGGCCCCTCCGTTACGCCGCGCGGTCTGAATGACCAGCCGCTCGAAGAAGATCAACAGGCTGGATTCCTCTATTACAGCACGGAGAACCCCTGGAGTGAAGCCAGGGAGGATCTGCTGGCGCGTGTCCCGGAGGAGTGGTTGGAAGTACGAGCCGGCGCGCCACAAGTTCGTCAGGATCGCCGTCAAAAACTGCCCATGCGTCTACCGCTTAACAGTAAAGGGCAATTCGATGAACAAGGGATGCTTTTTTACTATATCCAGCGCCCCTTTTCCTTCTGTCTCCATTGCGGCGTTTCTTACGGTAGCCGCCAAAAAAGCGATTTCGCCAAACTGACCACTCTCTCTTCTGAAGGACGAAGTACCGCCACTACTATTCTCAGCATGTCCACCATTCATTACTTGCAGCAAGCCAAGGACCTGCCTGCTAAAGCGCGCAAATTATTGAGTTTTACCGACAACCGTCAGGATGCCTCCTTGCAGGCGGGCCATTTTAACGATTTTATCGAGATCGGCGTGCTGCGCGCTGGTCTCTATCGCGCTGTCGCGAACGCCGGCAGCCAAGGTCTGCGCCATGACGACCTCACCCATGCAGTTTTTCAAGCCTTGGCCTTGTCGCCGGCCGCTTGGGCGGTCACGCCGGGCGCCCGTTTCGCTGAAAAGGAGAATGCCGAAAGGGCGTTCCGCAATGTGCTCGGCTATCGGCTTTATCGGGATCTGCTGCGCGGCTGGCGCATCACCTCGCCCAATCTGGAACAGTGCGGTCTGCTCGAGATCCATTATACATCCCTGCCTGACCTTTCTCAGGCCGAGGATATGTGGCAAGGGTGTCATGCCGCTCTTGCAACAGCATCGCCTGCAGTACGCGAACGGATTCTAAAAGTACTGCTTGATTTCATGCGCCGTGAACTGGCGATCAAGGTTGATTATCTTACAGCCGACTTTCAAGAGCGCATACAACAGCAAAACAATCAGTATCTCATTGCACCATGGGCTTTGGACGAAGATGAAAAGATGGAACGGGGCGCTATTCTTTTCCCGCGCTCTGGCGGCGACACGAGGGCCTGGAATCAAATCTATCTTTCCGGCCGCAGTGGTTTTGGTATTTATCTTCGCCGTCCCAACACCTTGCCTAATTTTACACAAAAGCTGTCTCTCGACGAAACCGAGCAAGTCATTCGCGATCTGCTCACCATCCTTGCTGAGGCCGGCCTCGTGGTCGCTGTCGAGTTGAACGAGCCGGCTTGCCCAGGCTACCAATTGGCCGCGGCGGCCATGACTTGGCATGCAGGCGATGGTCAACGGTCTTTTCATGATCCCATTCGCGTTCCCCATCTTCCTGCCGCA